>JBBIGX010000172.1:0-3544 GCA_037447315.1 Gallionellaceae bacterium
CTTTCTGGAAGCGCGCCTCGAACTCGGCCAGCGCTTCCTCCGCAGCCTTTTGCGAGTGGAAACGGGCAACAATCTCCTGCGCCAGCAACACCTTGATATCGCGCGGATTGCGGCCGCCAGCCACTTCCTCCTTGAAGTGGGCGATCTGCGCCAGACTACGGAAAGACAGCAAATCGTAGTAACGCCACATCAGCTCGTCGGAAATCGACATGATCTTGCCGAACATCTCGGTCGGCGTGTCGGTGACGCCGATGTAGTTGCCCAGCGACTTGGACATCTTGTTGACGCCATCCAGCCCTTCCAGCAGCGGCATGGTGAGCACGCACTGTGGCTCCTGTCCGAAGTGGCGCTGCAATTCGCGCCCCATCAGCAGGTTGAACTTCTGATCGGTGCCACCGAGTTCGAGGTCGGCCTTGAGCGCGACTGAATCGTATCCCTGCACCAGCGGATAGATGAACTCATGGATGGCAATGGGCTGGCCAGAGCGATAACGCTTGCCGAAATCATCGCGCTCCAGCATCTGCGCCACGGTGTGGGTGGCTGCCAGCCGGATGAGATCGACCGCGCTGAACTTGTCCATCCAGCTCGAGTTGAACACGACCTCGGTCCTGTCCGGGTCGAGCACCTTGAACACCTGGTCCTTGTAACTCTCGGCATTGGCGAGCACCTGCTCACGCGACAAGGGCGGCCGCGTGGCGTTCTTGCCGGTGGGGTCGCCGATCATGCCGGTGAAATCGCCAATCAGGAACAGGGCATGGTGACCGAGATCCTGCAGTTGGCGCATCTTGTTGAGCAGCACGGTATGGCCCAGGTGCAGATCGGGTGCGGTGGGGTCGAAGCCGGCCTTAATGCGCAATGGGCGACCTTGCTCCAGCTTCTTGACGAGTTCGGCTTCGATCAGCAGCTCATCGCTGCCGCGCTTGATTTGATTGAGGATTTCCTGTTGATTCATGTCGCAAGACCGCTTGTCTGTTTCTGGCCCGAGGAACGAGCGGATTTTGAGGGGGTATCGCTTTCTGATAAAGTGGCGACCAATCGACCTTGGGGCGCCGGACCGATCGGCGTACCCACTGTTACCGCCGCCGAGGAAGCGCGATGTTACCCCAAAACACCTTGCTACACGCGCACAAGATGAAGTTGCGCTGGTTCGTCACCCTGTCCACCCTGCCACTGCTCGGTGTCGTGACCGCGTTCGGCATCATGCCGCAAACCGATGTGATCTCCGGCACCCAGCGCAGCAGCATTGAAGAGATTACCCTGCCCATCGCCGCCCAGGAGGCCCCAGCCGCCACCGCCTTCTGGCGCAGCGACCGCGTCCAGCACGGCGACACAGTGGGCGAGCTGCTGCGCCGCCTAAATGTGCAGGACACCGATGCCGACACCTTCCTGCGCACATCGCCTGCAGCCGCCTCCTTCCGCCAACTGCGTCCCGGCAGTCTGCTACAGGCCGAGACCGACCTCGACCATCAGCTGCTTGCACTGCGCTATACCGACAATGAAGGGAATTACGCCCAGATCCTGAGGAGTAGCGACGGCTTCAGACTGGAGGCTGCAGCCGCCATCACGGAACGCCGTATCTTCGTACAGACCGGGGAGATCGTCAGCAGCCTCTATGCCGCGACGGACGAAGCCGGACTGCCTGACGCCATCGCCAACCAGCTGGCCGAGATATTCGGCGGTGACATCGACTTCCACCGCGATCTGCGCCGGGGCGACCGTTTCAGCGTGATCTACGAAGTGAACCATGTGAATGGTGAACCGGTGCGCAGCGGCCGCATCCTCGCCGCCGAGTTCATCAATCATGGGCGCACCTTCCGTGCCTTCTATTTCGAAAATTCGCGCCACGGCGGCGACTATTTCTCGCCCGACGGCAAGAGCATGCGCAAAGCCTTCCTGCGCTCCCCCATCGAATTCTCGCGCGTCAGCTCGGGCTTCAGCCGTTCCCGCTACCACCCCGTGCTCAACGAATGGCGGGCACATAAAGGCGTCGACTATGCCGCCCCCATCGGTACCAAGGTGCGCGCCACTTCGGACGGCACGGTGGCGTTCGTCGGCAGCAAGGGTGGGTACGGCAATGTGGTGATCCTGAACCATCAGGGTAAATACCAGACGGTCTACGGTCACCTGTCACGATTCGCGGCGGGGCTGCGCCGCGGCCAGCGTGTCAGCCAAGGCGAGACCATAGGCTATGTGGGCAAGACAGGGCTGGCCAGCGGGCCGCACCTGCATTATGAATTCAAGATCGGCGGCATCCAGCGCGACCCCCTGAAAGTCGCACTGCCCGACGGCAAACCGATCGAAGAAGTGCAGCGCAACGCCTTCATGGAAGTGACCCGCGAGCTGGATGCGCGACTCGCCCTGCTGCGCAACACCCGCATTGCCAAACTCGATTAAGTGAGTACATCCGGCCTTTTCATCGGCATCATGTCCGGCACCAGCCTGGACGGCATCGATGCCGTATTGGTCGACCTTGAACGCAAGACCCCGCATCTCGTCGCCTCGCATTACCAGCCCTACCCTGCTTCGCTGAAGGAGGAGTTGCTCACCCTGCCCCGACCTGCGCATGACGAACTGCATCATGCACACCTTCTCGCCAATCGCCTGGCGCGCGAATATGCGGATGCGACATGGTGCCTGCTGAGAAAAGCAGACATTCTGGCTTCGCAAGTGCAAGCCATCGGCTGCCACGGCCAGACCGTACGCCACCGGCCGGAGTATGGATACACCGTCCAGCTCAACAATGGGGCCTTGGTGGCCGAACTGACCGGCATCCATGTGGTGTGCGACTTCCGCAGCCGCGATATCGCCGCAGGTGGCCAGGGCGCACCGCTGGTTCCCGCGTTCCATGACAAGGTGCTGCGCCATCCCTCCACACACCGTGTCATCCTCAACATCGGCGGCATCGCCAATCTGACCGATCTCGCCCCGGAGAAACCCGTGACCGGCTTCGACAGCGGCCCCGGCAACCTGTTGCTGGACGCATGGATCGCCCGACATCGGCAACTACCATATGACAAGGATGGCACTTGGGCGGCCGGCGGCAAGGTGATCCCGGAATTGCTGCGACGCATGCTGGCTGAACCCTACTTTGCAGCGGAACCGCCCAAGAGCACCGGACGCGATCTATTTTCACTGGACTGGCTAGAAAGCCACCTGCGCGGCGGCGAAGCTGCGCAGGACGTGCAGGCGACACTGCTTGCCCTGACCGTGGACAGCATCGCCGCCGCCCTACACCGTCACTGCAGCGGCGCTGAAGAGGTTTATCTCTGCGGGGGAGGCGCTCATAACGCAGCCCTTGTCGCACGCCTGCAACAGGCCTTGCCGGCGCACCGCCTGGAAAAGACGGAAGCACTGGGCATCGCCGCAGACTGGATGGAAGCCATCGCCTTCGCCTGGCTGGCACAACAGGCCATGCATCTGCAACCCGGGAATCTGCCCGAGGTCACCGGCGCAAAGCACCCCTGCATACTGGGTGCCATCTATCCGGCAGAATGCCAACCGGGCGGGTTCGCGGCCCGGGGTTCTAAAGAATTACAGCGTATCT
>JBBIGX010000173.1:0-3536 GCA_037447315.1 Gallionellaceae bacterium
CAGCGGGAGCGGGGGTTCGCTGCGGGTGATGACCGGCGGGCCAAGCGGCACCTCCTGCTTGCGTGGCGACGGCTCGGCTGCGATGGCGGCCAACAGGGGGCGGCTCACCGTCGCTTCCGCCACGGGCGGCGGAGACTCGCGCAAGGTCTCCGGCAGCGGCAGCACACTGAGTTCATAACTCAGGCGCGATGCAGGCTGCATCGCTTCCTGCGGCGGCTCGGCAGTCACCGGCATCACGCCGGAAGCGACGATGGGACCACTCGCCACCTGCCCCACCACTGCGTCATGCCGCATCAACATCCATGCCACGCCTGCCAGCCCCAGCAACACCACAGCGAGTGCCAGCGGCTTCATCCAGCGCCGCGCCGGGCGCGGCGGTACCGCACGTATCTGCGTCTGGCCGAATGCCGCATGCGCGCCGCGCTGTTCCAGCTGGTTCAACACCTGGTTGATCAGACTCATGACCAGGACACCACGACCACGATGAGACTTGCGGCGATCGCCAGCACCAGCGCGGACAATGCCCAGGGCAGCCAGTCGCGCTTCACCTCCGGCGTATCGGCCGCCGCCTTGGCGACATGCTTGCCACCGACCTGCTGCCGCCCCTCGGCGAAAGCCAGCATCAATGCCTTGTGCGCCAGGATATTCACCAGACGCGGCGTGCCGCCGGTGACCCGGTGCATCTTGCCCACTGCCGCACTGTTGAACAGCGTCTCACCGGCATAGCCGGCGACGGCAGCCCGGTGGCGCAGATAGCGGTCCAGCTCGTCGCGGCGCAAGCCTTTCAGTTCATACTGGAAACTGATGCGCTGGCGCAGCTGGCGGATGGAATGGTGGCGCAGGCGTTCATTCAACTCCGGCTGCCCGAACAACACGACCTGCAACAGCTTGCGCTTTTCGGTCTCCAGATTGGTCAGCAGGCGCAGCACCTCCAGGCTTTCCAGGGGCATCGCCTGCGCCTCGTCGAGACACACCAGCACGCGCTTCCCCTCGTGCGCAAAATTGAGCAGCGCGCGCGTCAATTCCTTCAGCAGTGCATGCTGGTCGACATTCGGGTCGAGTTCGACGCGAAACTCGTCCGCCAGCGCCAACAGCAGGCTGCGCGGTTCGAGATAGGGGTTGGGCAGATAGGCGGTGACGAAGTGCGTACCGGCGGACTGCGCACCGGCATCCTGCGTGCCGATCAGCGTGGTGGCTTGCCGACCTTGGTTCAGGGTGGCGAGGAACTTGCGACACAACAGCGTCTTGCCGTTGCCCACCTCGCCGGTGATCTTAATGAAGCCCTCACCGTTGTGCGCAGCGACCAGCAGAGTGTTCAGGCCCTCCTGGTAGTTGCTGCAGGCGAAGAAGAAGCTGGTATCCGGCGTCAGCGAGAAAGGGGGTTCGCGCAGTCCGAAATGTTGCAGGTACATCGCTTAACGGGTCATACCCTTGATGCGGTCACGGCTGCGCGTGATGTCGTCCGCCCAATCCTTGTCGCTGTTGACGATGGTCGGCTTGATCAGGATCACCAGTTCGCGCTTCTGCACGGTCTGCGAGGTCTGGCCGAACACCGACTTCGGCAGGCCGGGCAGGCCCGACTCATCATTGCTGGCCGCCTGTCGCATCAGCCCGCCGATGGCCACGATCTGGCCATCACGCGCCCGCACGATGCTGTCGGTCTCGGAGACCGAACTGGACGCCAGCGGCAGGTTGAGCGTGCCGCCGCCCACCTCCACCGTCTTGGTCACGGTGCTGACCACGCTGACCGAAGGATGCACATGTAGGATGATCTCGCCGTTCTCGTCGATGCGCGGCGTCACATCCAGCGCGATGCCGGAGAAGAACGGCTGCAGGGTCAAGCTCGGCGTGCTGGTGGTCACGGTGCCGGTGGTGGTGGTATTGGTCACGTTGGTCACGAAGAACTCGTCGGTACCGACCTTGAGCACCGCCTTCTGGTTGTTCAGCGTAGCGATGCGCGGGCTGGACAGCACATGCACGTCGCCCTGACTTTCGAGGAAGCTCAACAGCGCCGCGAAGTTACTGGTCTGGAAGGCCATGCCGAACAGGCCCGCAGCGGTATTGGTGGCAATGTCCGTGCCCGGTGTGGAAGCGATCTTGGGCGCGGTGAAGGTGTTGTTCGTCAAGTCGACGGATGTCGCCCCTGTCGCCAGCGAGCCAGCGGTCTGCAGCACCGTGCCTGGCCCGAGGTTGCCCACGGATGCCCGGCTATTGGGCCCACTACCGAAGGCCGCCCAGTTCACGCCGGACTGGAAGGAGTTGCTCAACTGCACCTCGACGATCTTCGCCTCCAGGATCACCTGGCGTTCGATGGAAAGCTGCGAGGCTTTCAGGTAGGCCGCGACGTTCCTCAGCTCGTCCGGCATCGCACGCACCACGACCACGCCCGACATCGGGCTGATCACCACACTGCGCCCTTTCTCGGTGCCGACGATGGCCGTCAGCGATTTATTCAGTTCTTCCCAGAAATCCGCGTTGCTGGTCATGCTGACCTTGCTGCTGTCCAGCGCGGCCGCGCGGTTCGCGGTCGAGTTGGTCGCCACCCCGGTCGCCCCCGTGGTGGACGTCGGCGTATCCGAGACAGAGCCCGAGGTCACACGCAGGATGGATTTGCCCTCGCGTTGCCCGGTCAGGTAGTTCACATGGAAGATGCGCGTCTGCAGACCCAGCGGCTGGATATAGATGCGCGTACCGTCGATCTTGTATTCATAACCATACATCTCGCGAATGGCTTCCAGCGCATCGAACACCGTCACATCCTTGAGATTGAGCGAGATACTGCCGCTGACATCGGGATGCAGCAGCATGCTGTAGCGCGTGCCGGAAACGATGGCCAGGAACACTTGCTGGGCCGGGGTGTTGCTCACTGAAAGATCGAATTTCGCTTCGGCCGAGGCCGCATCCGCGGATGCGGAAGGGGCCGGCATCGGCGGCAGCAGGGCATCGTAGACCTCCGTCTGCGTGCTCGCCTTGACCGCCGTATCGAGTTCGGCATCGATCTGGTTCTTGACCCCCTGGCCGGCCCCTCCCGTCGCACAACCGGTGATCGCGAACAGACTTAGCACGATGAATAATCGCCTCATTTTCCACTCCCATCCTTGGTGACTTCATCCGCGCATACCACGGGCTTCCGCTGCGCCCTGCGGGATTTCTTCTTGGGTTTTCTTTTCAGGTTCGTCTTGCGTATGGTCTGCAGCCCGCTGCGGCCAGTACAGGCACGCTCGGTCTTGGACAGTCCCACCCCGGGGAACATATGCAGCTCCTGACGCCCCTCCGGCCCCATCAGCACGACACAGGTCTCGTTCACCACAGTCAGCACCGCATCGCCGTACTTCTGCCCCTTCTCCACCTCGACGCCATTGATGATGGCCGCCTCGCGCCGACCGGAAAGGATCACCGAATGCAAGCCTTTCGGTGCCGGGGCAGGCGCGGCAGCGCCGGGCTGTCCTGCATCCAGACCCGGCACCAGGTCGAACGCCGGCCGGGTCGGATCATCCAGCGTATCCGCCGCCCAAGCATTCGCTCCCAGCATCATG
>JBBIGX010000174.1:0-222 GCA_037447315.1 Gallionellaceae bacterium
TCGGCAAGCAGGTCGAAGTCACTGAAGCCGGCCCGCGCTGGCATCTGCCGTATCCCATCGAGACCGTGGAGGTCGTCAACCTGAGCCAAGTGCGCACGGTGGAAGTCGGCTATCGCGACAACGTGAAGAACAAGGTGCTGAAAGAATCGCTGATGCTGACCGATGACGAGAACATCATCGACATCCAGTTCGCGGTGCAGTATTACCTCAAAGATCCGGGCG
>JBBIGX010000174.1:232-686 GCA_037447315.1 Gallionellaceae bacterium
TGCGCAGCCTCGAGTACAAGTCCCGTGTGCTGACCGCTGACATCAACCTGATCGAGATGTCGCTCGGCGTGCAGTACCAGCTGCGCGATCCCGTCAAGGTGCTGTTCCAGATCCGCGAGCCGGAGCAGACGCTCCGCGAGGTCAGCGAGAGCGCAATCCGCGAGGTGGTGGGCCGCAACAAGATGGACTTCGTGCTGTACGAAGGCCGCGAGCAGGTGGCCGCCGATACCACGCGCCTGATGCAGGAAATCCTCGATAAATACAAGTCGGGCATCATCGTCAGCAAGCTGACCATGCAGAACGCCCAGCCGCCGGAGCAGGTGCAGGCCGCATTCGACGATGCGGTGAAGGCCGGACAGGACCGCGAGCGCCAGAAGAACGAAGGCCAGGCCTATGCCAATGATGTGGTGCCCAAGGCCAAGGGTGCCGCCGCGCGTCTGATGGAAGAGGCGGT
>JBBIGX010000174.1:743-3510 GCA_037447315.1 Gallionellaceae bacterium
AGATCCTGGCGGAGTACGAGAAGGCGCCACAGGTCACGCGTGAACGCATGTACATCGACATGATGCAGCAGATCCTGACCAGCAGCACCAAGGTCATGATCGACCAGAAGAGCTCGAACGGCAGTCTGCTCTATCTGCCGCTGGACAAGCTGATCCAGCAGACGGATGCCGCAGCGCCGTTGCCGCAGGCGGCGGTAAAACCGGCCGAGCCGGCACCGGCGGTCGAGGTGGTGCCGCAGCGTGCAAGGGAGTTGCTGCTGGGCCGTGAAAGGGAGGCTCGTTAAATGAACGCAAAGACAAAAAACCTGCTGGTGGGTGCCATCGTCGCCCTGATCCTGCTCAGCATGAGCGCTTTTGTGGTGGACCAGCGCCAGGCCGCCATCGTGTTCCAGCTGGGCGAAGTGGTGCGCGTGGAGACCGAGCCCGGACTCAAGTTCAAGGTGCCGCTGGTGCAGAACGTGCGCTATTTCGATTCGCGTATCCTGACGCTGGACACCGCTGAACCGGAGCGTTTCATTACCGCCGAAAAGAAGAACGTGCTGGTCGATTCCTACGTCAAGTGGCGCATCATCGACGTCAAGCAGTACTACATCAGCGTGGGCGGCGATGAAGCGCGCGCACAGACGCGCCTGATGCAGACGGTGAATTCCGCCATGCGCGAGGAGTTCGGCAAGCTGACCATCCATGACGTGATATCCGGCAAGCGCGATGAACTGATGCGCGTGGTGCAGGAGAAGACCGATGGCGATGCGCGCAAGATCGGCGTGGAGGTGCTGGATGTGCGCCTGAAGCGCGTGGATTTCCCGGTCGAGATCAGCGATTCCGTGTATCGCCGCATGGAGGCCGAGCGCAAGCGCGTGGCCAACGAACTGCGTGCGACCGGTAACGCTGAAAGCGAGAAGATACGCGCCGATGCCGACAAGCAGCGCGAGGTGATCCTGGCCAATGCCTACCGCGACGCGCAGAAGATCAAGGGTGAGGGCGATGCCAAGGCTACCGCACTGTATGCCGCCGCTTTCGGCCGCAACTCCGAGTTCTTCGCCTTCTACCGCAGTCTGGAAGCCTACAAGCAGACCTTCAAGGACAAGAACGACGTGATGGTGATCGATCCCAGTTCCGCCTTCTTCAAGTACCTGAAGAGCTCCGGCCGGAACGCGCAGTAACACGCGATGCTCGATTTCTGGCTGGCGGCACTGGGGCTGATGCTGGTACTGGAGGGGCTGATGCCTTTCGTGTTCCCCGCGCCGTGGCGCCAGACGCTGCATAACCTGTCGCGTCTGCAGGACGGGCAGGTGCGTTTCTTCGGTTTGTCGCTCATGCTGGGCGGACTGTTGCTGATCTACTGGACCCATTGAGAATGAAGTGGTTATTGCCTGAATACATCCAGGACATGCTGCCCGACGAGGCATGGCGAATCGAGGAGATGCGCCGCGAGGTGCTGGATCTGATGCGGCGTTCCGGCTATCAGCTGGTCGCGCCGCCGCTGATCGAATATGCCGATTCGCTGCTGATCAACGATGGCGCGGATATGGACCTGCGCACCTTCAAACTGGTCGACCAGTTGAGCGGACGCACGCTGGCGCTGCGCGCCGACATCACGCCGCAGGTGGCGCGCATCGATGCGCACCTGCTCAACCGTCAGGGGGTGGCGCGCCTGTGCTATGCCGGCAACGTGGTGCATACCCAGCCGGCCGGCCTGATGCGCACGCGCGAGCCGTTGCAGATCGGTGCCGAACTGTATGGGCATGCCGGCATCGAGAGCGATCTGGAGATACAGGAGCTGATGCTGCAGGCGCTGGCCCGGCTCGGTATCTCGCAGGTACATCTGGACCTGGGGCATGTCGGTGTGTTCCGTGCCCTGCTGCAAGACACTGTTGCCGATGCAGGACTGGAGCAGGACCTGTTCGTCGCCCTGCAACAGAAGGATGTGCCGACCCTGCGTGGTCTGGTGCGGCATCTGCCGTCAGCGGTGCAGGCCGCCTTGCTGGCGCTGCCGCAACTGTACGGCGGGATCGAGGTGATCGCGCAGGCCCGGATGCAGTTGCCGCGCACCCCCGCCGTGGTCGCGGCCCTGGACGACCTGGAGCAGGCGGCCACCCGGCTGCAAGGGAAGGTCGCACACATCGGCATTGATCTGGCCGAACTGCGCGGCTACCACTATCACAGCGGCATGGTGTTCGCGGCGTACCACGCCGGCAGCCATGATGCGATCGCGGTCGGCGGCCGCTATGACGATGTGGGCCGGGTCTTCGGCCGCGCCCGTCCGGCCACGGGTTTCAGCATGGACCTGCGCCAGTTGCATGGCATGTCGCCGCGCTCGCAGCAGCCCAAAGGCATACGCGCGCCACACCGTCAGGATGTGGCGCTGGAAGCCGCCATCGCCGCACTGCGCGCCCGGGGCGAAACGGTGGTCGTCGATCTGCTGGGTGATGCTGCATTTCACGCCGAACTGGATTGCGACCGCGAGCTGGTGTTGCGCGACGGGCAGTGGACCGTGGTCGGGATGAATCGCTGAAATCAGGAACGAAAAATGTCTAGAAACGTGGTGGTGATCGGTACCCAGTGGGGCGATGAGGGCAAGGGCAAGGTGGTCGACTGGCTGACCGACCATGCACAGGGGGTGGTGCGTTTCCAGGGCGGGCACAATGCAGGCCATACGCTGGTCATCGGCGGCGAGAAGACCGTGCTGCACCTGATCCCGTCCGGCATCCTGCGTGACAACGTGAGGTGCTACATCGGCAACGGTGTGGTGCTGTCGCCCAAGGCG
>JBBIGX010000175.1:0-3506 GCA_037447315.1 Gallionellaceae bacterium
TGCATGGCATGCTGCCCCATATTCACCACCTCATCCACTTGCAGGCCCTTGGGCACCTGATGCGTAATGAAGATCATCGTCACCTTGCCCTTGAGCCGATTGATCGTCTGCGCGAAGTGCTCTGCGGTTTGCTGATCCAAGTTGGAAATCGCCTCGTCGAAGATCAACACCTTGGGACGCTTGAGCAGCGCCCGGGCAATCGCAATCCGCTGGCGCTGCCCGCCTGACAGCCCCGTGCCGCGCTCGCCGATCTCGGTCTGGTAGCCCTGCGGCAGCTTCTCGATTACCTCGTGGATTTCCGCCGCCTTGCAGGCTGCAATCACGTCCGCGAAGCTGGCGTGCGGGTGCGCCATAACCAGGTTGTCGTACACCGTGCCGGAGAACAGCACGGTCTCTTGCGGCACCACGCCGAAGGTGGCGCGAAGTTCGTTGGCGGCCAGTTGCCGGATGTCTCGCCCGTCGAGGGTGATTTGCCCCTCCTGCGGCCAGTAGAAGCCCTGCATCAATTTGGCCAGCGTGCTCTTGCCGCAGCCGCTGGGGCCCATCAGCACGGTGAGCTTGCCGGTGGGAATGGTGAGATTGAGGTTGCGGTACAACCAGGGATGCTGCTCGGAGTAGCGGAAACCCACGTCGCGGATGTCGATCCGGCCCTCGCCACCCGCCGCGCGTTGCGGGGTGAGGGTGAAGGGCTCCTGCGGCATGTCCAAGATGTCCCCCAGCCGCTTGACGGAAATGCTGGCCTGCTGAAACTCCTGCCATAGCCCGACGAGACGCAGCAGCGGTTGGCTCATGCGGCTGGCAAACATCTGGAAGGCGACCAGCATGCCCACGGTCATCCCGGCTTCGGGCTGCATCACCAGCCAGGCGCCAACGATGAGGATGGAGAGCGTCATCACCTGCTCCAGCCCGTTGGCAACGACGTTGTAGGTATTGCCCACCTGCTTGGTGGCAAAGCCTGCCGACAGATACTGGGCCAGATAGGTGCCGTAACGCTTGCCCACGTCCGGTTCCAGTTGCAGGGACTTCACCGTGGCCATGCCCGCCAGGTATTCGGTGAGAAAGGCTTGATTCCTCGCGCCGAGCAGAAATTGCTTGTCCAGCCGTTCGCGGAAGATCGGCACCATGATGAGGCTCACGATGACAATGAGGGTGAGGATGCCCAGCGCGATCAGGGTGAGCTGCCAACTGTAGGAGAACATCACCGCCAGGAAGATGAGCAGGAAAGGCAGGTCGAGCACCAGGCTCACCGCCGCGCCGGAGATGAATTCGCGCAACTGCTCCACGCCGTGCAGACGCGCCACCAACGTACCGGTGGGCCGCGCTTCGAAGTACGGCAGCGGCAGGTGCAGCAGGTGCTTGAGTACCTTTTCGCCCAGAACAGCGTCGATACGGCTGCCGGTGTGCAGCACCAGATACTGGCGCAGCCAGCTCATGCCGCTGGTGAAGAGCATGAACACCACCAGCGCCACGCCGAGCACGATGAGGGTGCTTTCTGAATGGTGGGCGATGACCTTGTCGATGATGACCTAGGTGAACAGCGGCGTGGCCAAGCCAACGAGCTGGATGGCAAGGCTCGCCAGCAGCACGTCGCGCCAGATGCGCCTGTGGCGCATGAGTTCGGGCACGAACCAGGAGAAGCCGAAAGGCTTTTTCTGGGGCTCGGGCGATGCGATCTTGCTGACCGATTCGGAAACAGGTGGCTCGGCCTGGGCCACCAGCAGCAGAACCGGCGCCGCTTGGGCGCGGGCGGCGTCGAGCGCCACGGTTGCCGGTGCCGACTGGCCGGGTTTGACCCAAGCCAGGGTGTCGTCACCGTGCTGAACGATCAGTGCCGGAGTGAGTGGGGTGCGGGAGGGTGGCGGGGGTGGAGCGGCATTTGTATCTTCGCCAGAGCCTGCCTGCGTAGCTTCAGTCGCGGGCGTAGGCAACAGCGCCACGGCGGGCAGCGGCAAGGCCGACAGCCCTGATGACTGGCCATCAGGCCAGTGCGCCAACCCGGCCTTGAGGCCGAGCGCGTCCAGAGCCTCGATCAGCGTGGGCAGATCGATCGGCGGCGGAAAACGCTTGATGACCAGCTCCGCATCGAAGGGCTGGCGATAGAAACCGGCCAGGCTCGCCAGGAGCCATAGCGCGGCTGGGGTGTCTATGTGTGTTTCCGCATCAGCCGTCGTATCCTGATGCACTCCCTGCATGCTTTGTCCATCTTGTTTGTTGTTCTGACGAAAACGGATTATGCGAGTGTAATGGGGGGGGCTGTCAATAGCAAGATGGCATGTTGTCGCAGGATTTTTGCAAACGTGTTGCAGCCGACCGACACCCAATCACCCGCTCATCCCCTAACAAACACCCAGAAACGCGCTTATGCTCGGAGAACGGGTTTGGTTTCGGTCGCGACTGCACCACCAATTCTAAAACCCAACCCTAACCGGTTGGGTTTTTTCTTGCCCGCCGCGCCAGCACTGGCGCGGGTTTCGGCGGGGTCTGGTGTTTCGCCATCGCGCCCGTGGCGCATTTTCCTGCCCGACGGGCCTCGGAGACCTCTCTTCTCCATTCGACCGGTGGCTGGACAAGACTCACCCCCTCGATTTCATGCGGGTTTCGGGCCGCTGGTTGGGCGTCAACCGCCCTGACCAGAACCCCTGCAAACCCGTTTTACGCATCAAATCCGCTGAACAGCTGATGCTGCTCATCCCAGTCCGATGGTGGCAAATGGTTCTTCAGCCAGAGCAGGCTCAATGTCTTCGGCTGGTGCCCATCGAGGATGCTGCGCACCATCGTCGGCGAGAGCAGCGTCAGCCGCAGCAGCTCATTCACGGTCGTCTGATGCAATCCCTCACGCCGGGCAATGTCCGATCCGCTGCTGACGATGCCCTCGTCGATCAGTCTCTGCCAGTGAAACGCCTTCGACAGCGCCGTCAGGATCGGTGCATCGTGCTCCGGCATCTTGTCGCCGGCCGCCGCCGGAATCACCACCTTGCGCCCGCCGTGGCGCTTGATGCGCAGCGGGATGAAGGTCGTGAGTTTCGTGCCCTGGCGATTGACTGCCGCGCCCGTCTGAATGATCCGTGTCATGCCACCACCTCCACACCATTGTCCTGTTGTTCCATTTCCAGTAATTCCGCCCCTATCGTGCCCGGCCGCATTTCGCTGGCCAGGGCGTGCCAGCCGGTATCCCGCCAAGTGATCTCGATACCCTCCTCGCGCAGGGTCACGCGCTCCACCAGCAACTGGACGATGCGCTGGCGTTCGGCAGGGAACAGTTGCGCCCAGACCTGCCCCATCTGCCGAAGCGGCAGCACCACTTCCGGCTCGGTCAATGCCGGGTATTTCTCCCGGGTCACATTCCACACCGACTGCACCATCTCCGGCGACAACAATGCGGCATGGATTTGTGCCAATACCACCTGCTCGATGGGTTCTGCCGGCACCCGGCCTGCCGGGCTGGCATCGGCCTCGAAACGCACCTTACGATTGGGCACGTAGTAGCGATAGCGCTTGCCATTCGG
>JBBIGX010000176.1:0-3497 GCA_037447315.1 Gallionellaceae bacterium
CCATCATGCTGAAGACCAAGGTAAGCAAGATCGAAGCGACCAAGGCTGGACTGAAGGTCACCTTCGAAGGCGAACAGGCGCCCGCCGAACCGCAGTTGTATGACAAGGTGCTGATGGCCGTCGGCCGCCGCCCGAACGGCAAGATGATCGATGCGGAAAAGGCCGGGTTGATCGTCGACGAGCGCGGCTTCATCCCGGTGGACAAGCAGATGCGCACCAACGTGCCGCACATCTTCGCCATCGGCGACATCGTCGGCAACCCGATGCTGGCGCACAAGGCGGTGCACGAAGGCAAGGTGGCGGCGGAGAACATCGCCGGACACAAGGCCTTCTTCGAACCGATGACCATTCCGTCGGTGGCCTACACCGATCCGGAAGTGGCGTGGATGGGTCTGACCGAGACCGAAGCGAAAGCACAGGGCATCGAATACGAGAAGGGCGTGTTCCCGTGGGCGGCTTCCGGTCGAGCGCTGTCCATCGCGCGCGAGGAAGGCGCGACCAAGGTGCTGCTCGACCCGAAATCGCGCCGCATCCTCGGTGCGGGCATCGTCGGCAGCAATGCCGGCGAGCTGATCGCCGAGGCCGTGCTGGCGCTGGAGATGGGCGCGGACATGGAAGACATCGGCCTCACTATCCATCCGCACCCGACGCTGTCGGAGACTTTCAACTTCGCGGCGGAGATGGCCGAAGGCACCATCACCGACCTGATGCCGCCGAAGAAGAAATGAAACGTCTCGCCTTGCTGCCTGGCATGCTCGTCCTGAGCATGCCGGCCGGCGCGCTGAATCTGGATGACCTGAAAAGCAAACTGGATGGCTTGAAGCAACCCGCCGCCCAGCCCGCTGCACAACCCACCGGCATCGACCGCTTCACTTCGCAGCAGCAAGCCGACAGCCTGCGCCAAGCGCTCGTGCAGGGCATCGAGACCGCCGTGAACCGCCTGTCCAGAGTGGACGGCTATCTCGGCGATCCCAAAGTGCGCATCCCCATGCCGGACAACCTGAAGAAGGTGGACAACGCGCTGCGCAAGGTCGGCATGGGCAGATATGCGGACGAACTCGTCACCGCCATGAACCGCGCTGCCGAGTCCGCCGTCCCGGAAGCCAAGGCGCTGCTCGTCTCCGCCGTCAAGAACATGACGCTGAGCGATGCGAAGGACATCCTGCTCGGCCCCAACGATGCCGCCACGCAATTCTTCCGCCGCAGCACCGAAGCGCCCCTTACCGGCAAGTTCAAACCCATTGTGGTAAACGCGATGCAAAAGGTCCGCCTCGCCCAGTCCTATGACCGCTTCGCGGGCAAAGGCGTCAAGCTCGGACTGGTGGACGAAAAGGACGCGCATCTGGAGGACTACATCACGCGCAAGGCGCTGGACGGGTTGTTCCTGATGATCGCCGAGCAGGAGAAGGCGATCCGCGCCAACCCCGTGCAGGCCGCAACCGATCTGGCGCGGCAGGTTTTCTCCGCCATCCGTGGACAATAACCATGCTCGTACCCATGGCATCCTGCCGTTTGAAGTCCGCCCCGCGATTTGGTAATCTTACCAAAATCGGAGAGGAATGATGGGCATCAAGGAAGACATCCTCATCGCGGGCTCGCAGTTGTTGCGCGAAAAAGGCGTGACGGCGCTGACGCAGCCGCAGATCGCCGAGGCCGCCAGGATCAAACAGAGCCACCTTACCTATTATTTCCCCAAGCGCGCACATCTGCTGTTCGCGATCGCCGAATTCACCATGACCACGCTGATGGACAGCGTCGCCGCGCAACTGCAGAACAAGCCGCAGGGCACAACGCTGAGCGACATCATCACTCGCATCATGACCGACGGCTTTCCGCCGCGCGTCTTCATCGGCCTGATCGTCGCCGCCGACGGCGACCCCGACATCCGCAAGCTGCTGCGCAAACTGATCCGCCATGTTCGCGCGGCGATCCAGCGCCTGATGGCGCAGGCAGGCATAGAAGCGGACGATGATGCGGCGCTGCTGTTCCATGCCGCCGTCATCGGCCTGGCGGTGATGCACCAGGCGCGCCTCAGTAAGGAATCGGCCGCCGAGGTGCACGACGGCATCGCCCTGATGACACGCATGCTGACTCCCAAACGAACCAAGCGGGTAACCAAATGAAGAGACTCCCACTGTTGCTGCTGTTCCTGATCGCGGCCTGCGGCAAGGATGCCGGGCAAACCTATCAGGGCTATGTTGAGGGCGAATGGCTGTACCTGTCCTCGCCGCAGGGCGGCTATCTGGAGACGCTGAACGTGGCGCGCGGCGATCATCCGACCCGGGGCAGCCTGGCCTTCGCCTTGACCGGCGAGCAGCGGCAAGCGCAGAACGCCGCGCTGGAAGCGCAACTGCGCGCAGCGGAAGCCACGCTGAAGTTTGCCAGCGCGCAACTGCAGCGGCAGGAAGAACTGGAGAAGAAGAACTTCGCCTCGGCATCGCGCACCGAAGAGCTGCTCTCCAGCAAAGCCCAGGCTGCCGCGCAGGTGCGCGTGCTGCGCGAGCAGCTCACCAACAAGACCGTGCAGATCCCGGCACAGGGCGAAGTCACCGATATCTATTACCGCCCCGGCGAATGGGTCCCCCCCGGCCAGCCGGTGCTGAGCCTGCTGCCGGACGACAAGCGCCGCATCCGCTTCTTCGTGCCCGAAAGCATCGTGGCGACGCTGCACACCGGCCAGCCCGTTGAAGCAAATTGCGACGGCTGCGCAGCACCGGTGGCGATGACCATCGACTTCATCGCCACCCAGGCAGAATACACACCGCCCGTGATCTACAGCCAGGGTTCGCGCGAGAAGCTGGTGTTCCGCGTCGAGGCGATCCCTTCGCCGCAGGATGCGCCGCGTCTGCGTCCTGGCTTACCGGTTGAAGTGAGCATCAAATGAACTTCGCCATCGACGTGCATGGCATCAACAAGCACTTCGGCGACAGGCACGTCGTGAAGGATCTTACGCTGCAGGTGAAGCAGGGCGAGATTTTCGGTTTCCTCGGCCCCAATGGCAGCGGCAAGACCACCTCCATCCGCATGATCTGCGGCCTGCTCACGCCGGACAGCGGATCGGGGACCTGCCTCGGCTACGACGTGCTCGAGGAGAGCGTGGAGATCAAGAAGCACGTCGGCTACATGACACAAAAGTTCTCGCTGTGGGACGACCTGACCATCGCCGAGAACCTCGACTTCGTCGCGCGCATGTTCGGCATGAAGGATCGTCGGCAGGCAGTGACGCAGGCGCTGGAAGAGCTGGGCCTGAGCAGCAGGCGCAACCAGCTCGCGGGCACGCTCTCGGGCGGCTGGAAACAGCGCCTCGCCCTCGCTTCCTGTCTGCTGCACCGCCCGAAACTTCTGCTACTCGACGAACCGACCGCGGGCGTGGACCCCAAGGCGCGGCGCGATTTTTGGGAAGAGATTCACCGCCTCTCCGCCGCGGGCATCACCATCCTCGTCTCCACCCACTACATGGACGAGGCGGAACGCTGCCACCGCCTGGCCTACATCGC
>JBBIGX010000177.1:0-3495 GCA_037447315.1 Gallionellaceae bacterium
AGGAGATCGACCGCCACCAGCCGGATCTGATCGTGCTGGCGGGTTTCATGCGCATCCTGACGCCCGCCTTCGTCGACCGTTATACGGGCCGCCTGATCAACATCCACCCTTCTCTGCTGCCCGCCTACACCGGCGTGGACACGCATGCGCGCGCCTTGCGGGACGGCGTGAAGATCCACGGCTGCACCGTGCATTTCGTGACCGCCGACCTGGATCACGGCCCCATCATCATCCAGGCGGCGGTACCCGTGCTGCACGACGACACCCCGCAGACACTCGCCGCGCGCGTGCTGCATGAAGAACACCGCATCCTGCCGCAGGCGGTGCGCTGGCTGTGTCATGGGCAAGCCCGCCTGGAAGCGGATGGCCGCGTCGCCATCGACCGCCTGGAGCAACTCGGTACCACCCTGATCTCGCCCGGACTCGATTGACATGCGTGCCCTCGCCTTATTGTTGCTGATCTGCTGCACCGGCGTCGCACAGGCCGAACTGCCGCTGCGCATCGAGGCGGGCTACGACATTCTGAAACGGGGTATCAAGCTGGCCGAAGTGAACGAGTTATTCGTGCGCAACGGCGACCGCTACCGGGTCGAGAGCGTGACCCGTCCGGTCGGTCTGCTGGCCTTGTTCCAGCCGGAGACCATCGTGGTGATCAGCGAGGGCGACATCACCGAGAAAGGCCTGCAGCCGCTGCATTTCTCCTACCGCCGCCTGCGCAATGCGGAAAAAGACACCCAGGCCGATTTCGACTGGCAACGCAACGAGCTGACGCTGAACACCCCCTCCGGCATCCGCCTGCTGCCGCTGCCTCCTGGCACTCAGGACCGACTCAGCATCATGTACCAGTTCGCCATCGCACCTCCGCACGGCAAACTGGATCTGAATTTCCACATGACCAACGGCAACAAGCTGGATGAATACCACTACCAGTTGAACCCCACGCACATCGTGGAAGTACCCTTCGGCAAACTGCGCAGCTATTATCTCTACACCCTGCCGCAGAAGACCGCGTGGAAATCCGAAGTCTGGCTGGCTGTCGACCATGGCTACATGCCGTGCAAGGTGGTGGTGACGGAAGACAACGGCGACCAGCTGGTGCAGGTGCTGCGCACGCTGAACATCGCACCGTGAACCTCGCATCGACACCTTTCCGGCGACGCCTGCTCGTCTCCCTGCTGCTCTCCCTGTCGATACATGCCCTGCTGATGTGGCTGCCGCCGATGCCACTGCCTGAACCCGAGCCCGACCTGCCACCACTCGTTGCGCAGCTGATCGCCCTCCCGCAAGTAACGCGCGGCGCTTCACGCCCTGCCGTCCCGAAACGCGCGGCCACCTCCCCTGCCCCACCGGTATCCCCGGCAACAGAGGCAGTCGCCGCCGCCAGCAGCGTTGCCGAGAGCGAGACGCCGCAGCCCGTCTCTGCAGTGGCCGCAAGCAACAACCCGGAAGCGGACATGCCGGCCGCTTCCGCTGCTATATCGGCGCAGACACAGGCCGAAGCCGTTCTGCCGCCACGCCCGCTTCTGCCCAAACGCGCCTTCCTCAAGTTCCAGGTGCGCATCGGCAAGGACGGCATGGCCGTCGGTGAAGCGCGCCACGAACTCAATATCGAGGACGGCCACTATGAACTCACCGCAACCACCCGCACCGTCGGTCTGGCGCGTCTGGTCAAGTCCTACACGCTGGTGCAAAGCAGTCGGGGCATGACTGACGGCATCCTGCTGCGCCCCGAAAGCTACAGCGAAGACAAGGAAGATAGCGGTAAGCAGCACAAGGATGCCGTGCAACTCGATTATGCTGCGCAGCAGCTCGCCTTTTCCTCCGGACGCAGGATGCCGCTCACCGAATCCACGCAGGACATTCTGAGCATCCTCTACCAGTTCCCGCCGCTGCCCGCGGACGGCGACGTGCTTCCCATCGCCATCACCAACGGCCGCGACTGGGAGCGCTACCGTTTCGAGATCGTGACCAACGAGGAACTGATGACCCCGCTGGGCAAGCTGCATACCGTACACTTCCGCAAACTGCACCCGCCGGGCAAGGAAGGACTGGAGATCTGGTTCGCCCAGGAATACCGCCTGCTGCCGGTCAAGCTGCGCCATCTCTCCGGTGACGGCAGCATCGCCGGCGAGGCCGTCATCACCGACATCCGCATCGCGGAAGATTAAGGAAACCCATGCTACTCACCGAATACCGACTTGACCTCACCGTGCAGGCCCTGCGCAGCGCACTCAAGATGGAGCATCCGGCGGATGCCGTGTTGCGCAACTTCTTCCAGGAAGAACGTATCGGCTCCAACGAGCGCAAGCTGGTCGCCGAGACGCTGTTCGGCGTGCTGCGCCACCGCCTGCTGCTAGAACATGCCTGCCGCCTCGAAGACAAGGGCCAGGCCACGGCGCGCCGTATGGCGCTGGCTTACTGGGTGCGTTTTGGCGGCTACAACCTGCGCCAGCTGGAACCGCTGCTGCGCGCAGGCGAGGCGGCCTGGCTCGGCCATGTGAAAGGTCTGGACGAAAGCACCCTGCCGCTGGCGCTGCGCGCGGAACTACCGGATTGGGTGGTCGACAAGATGTACGGACAATACCGCGAGGAAGAGATCCTCGCGCTCGGCCGCGCCATGCAGCAGCCGGCACCGCTCGACCTGCGTGTGAACACGTTGCTCGCCAACCGCGACGAGGTGCTGCAAGCGCTACAGGCAGAAGGCATGGATGCCAAGGCCACACCATTGTCGCCGTACGGCATCCGCCTGCGCAACAAACCCTCGCTCAACAAACACGCGCTGTTCCTCTCCGGCCGCTTCGAGGTGCAGGACGAGGGCAGCCAGCTGCTCGGGCTGCTGCTTGCGCCCAAACGCAACGACATGGTGGTGGATTTTTGCGCCGGCGCCGGCGGCAAGACGCTGATGCTGGGCGCGCTGATGAACTCGCAGGGCCGCCTGTATGCCTGGGATGTTTCGGAGAAACGGCTGGCCAACCTCAAGTCGCGCCTGAAGCGCTCCGGCCTGTCCAACGTGCAACCGCAACTCATCGCGCACGAGAACGACCAGAAGGTGAAGCGCCTTGCCGGCAAGATCGACCGCGTGCTGGTGGATGCGCCGTGCAGCGGGCTGGGCACCCTGCGCCGCAACCCCGACCTCAAGTTCCGCCAGTCGCCGCAGAGCGTGGCCGAACTGAATGCCAAACAGCGCGCCATTCTTGATTCCGCTGCGCGCCTGCTGAAGAAGGGCGGGCGGCTGGTGTATGCGACGTGCAGCCTGCTGCAAGAAGAGAATCAGGATATCGTCAGCGCCTTTCTCGCCACTCACCCGGAATTCACCCTGATTCCGGCAGGCGAAGTCCTGAAGCAACAGCACCTCACGCTGCCGATGGGCGACTACCTGCAACTCACCCCGCCACAGCATGACACCGACGGCTTCTTCGCCGCGGTGCTGGAACGTACCACCTAGCAGGCCGTTGAAAAACGTAGCGAGGATGGCCAGATGCAAGGCGCACGGAG
>JBBIGX010000178.1:0-3491 GCA_037447315.1 Gallionellaceae bacterium
GGTGCTGGTGGCGCACGACGTCAGCCCGGCCGACCTGATCCAGCTCAAGCCGCACCAGTTCTGCGCCATCCTCACCGACCTCGGCGGCGCGACTTCGCACACCGCCATCGTGGCACGCGGCCTGAACACGCCCTGCGTGGTCGGCCTGCACCATGCGCGCGAGCTGATCAAGGATCGCGACATGCTGATCGTGGACGGCGGCCAGGGCGTGGTCATCGTCAACCCGGACAACAACCTGCTGGCCGATTACAAGCTGCGCCAGAGCGAATGGCAGCTGGAACGCCAGAAGCTGAAGCGCCTGAAGACCGCGCGCGCCAACACGCTGGACGGCACGGTCGTCGAGCTGCTGGCCAACATCGAGATGCCGACCGACGTGCAGCAGGTAAAAGACAACGGCGCCGCCGGCGTCGGCCTGTTCCGCAGCGAGTTCCTGTTCCTCAACCGCGACGACCTGCCGGACGAGGAAGAGCAGTTCGAAGCCTACCGCGCCGTGCTCGAGGGGCTCAAGGACCAGCCGGTCACCATCCGCACCTACGACCTCGGCGCGGACAAGCAGCTCAAGGGCGCGACCCGTGTCGCCAGCAATCCGGCGCTGGGTCTGCGCGCCATCCGCCTGTGCCTGGCCGAACCACAGTTGTTCCGCACCCAGTTGCGCGCGCTGCTGCGCGCCTCGGTGTACGGCAACCTGAAGATCCTCGTGCCCATGCTGTCCGGCGCTGCCGAGATCAACCAGACCCTGCAGATGATCGAGACGGTGAAGCAGGAACTCGCCGCGCAGGGCATCGCCTACAACCCGAATGTGCCCGTCGGCGGCATGATCGAGATCCCGGCCGCCGCGCTGGCGCTGGGGGTGTTCGTGAAAAAGCTGGATTTCCTGTCCATCGGCACCAATGACCTGATCCAGTACACCCTGGCCATCGACCGCACCGACGAGGAGGTTGCGCACCTCTACGACCCGCTGCACCCGGCGGTGCTGGAGCTGCTGTCGCATGTGATCGGCAACGCCAACAAGGCCGGCGTTCCGGTATCGGTGTGCGGCGAGATGGCGGGTGAGCTGGCTTACACGCGCCTGCTGCTGGGTCTGGGGCTGCGCCAGTTCTCTATGCATCCGGCGCAGTTGCTCGGCTCCAAGCAACGCGTACTGACCACCAGCCTGCCGGAGATCGCACCGCTGGTGCAGAAGATCCTGCGCGCGGACGACCCCATCAAGATCCGCGAACTGCTGGACCGCCTGAACGCAGCCTGAGGATTTTTCTTTCCGCAAATGAAGAACGGGCACCTGAAGGTGCCCGTTTTTTGCGCTACTACCGGAGCGCAGTCAGCTCAGAACGCGTGCACAAGACCGCCGCCAAGGATGGTGGCCGTCACGCTGGTCGCACCATTGGTCTTCTTGGATGCGTAGGCTGCGAATGCTTCGGTACGCTTGGAGAACTTGTAGGCGTACTTCAGCGACAACTGGTTAACATCGTTGGCGGCGGCCCCGCCGACAGCGGTGGAACCGGCCTTGGCGAAGCTGGCGGCCAGGCTGGATGCGCCCATCTTGAATGCGCCGACCAGTTCCAGGTTGTTGCCGGTCACGCTGGTGGTGGCGCTGGTGTTGGTCTTGATGTTCTCGATCATCGCACCGACCCAGACATCGCCCAGATCATACTTGCCGACCACGCGCAGCGCGCTGTCGGTGGTGCCGGTGACCGATACGTCGCTACGGCTCTCATAGGCGGCCGCTGCATACAGCGCGTCCTGGGCGTAGGTGGCGGACATGGACAGGATGCTCTTGTTCACGGTCGTGGTCTTGGCCTCGTCCGGGCTGTACATCACGGCCGCTTGCAGGCCACCGAACTTCGGCGACCAGTATTGCACCATGTTCTTCTGGCGGGTGTTGTAGTCCTTGCCAGCGGAGATGCCGATGGTCTTGATCGCACTCCAGTCGGAAGTGTTGTCGAACAGCTCGATCGCGTTGTGGGCGACCTTGAACGGGCTGTCCCAGATACCCAGCACGACCTGGCCGAAATCGCCCTTCACGCCGGCGCCGCTGTTGCGCGTCTTGCCCAGACCATTGCCACCGTTGCCGTCGGCATCCATTTCCACTTCGAACTGGTACAGCCCGGCCAGGCCGTCGCCCAGGTCTTCCTCGCCCTTCACGCCGAAACGGGAAGCGTTGGTGTTCACGCGCATCTTGCTGGCAGTACCTGCCACGCCGGTGTCGTGCTGGTCGAAGGTCAGGAACGCCTTGCCATACACGGTGACATTGGCGTTGTCGGCAAATGCCGGAACGGAGAGAGCAGAGGCGATGGCCAGTGCGATCAGTTTTTGTTTCATAGTGACTCCTTTTTCATTTGATGAATGAGTAGCGATTGGCTCTCCAAGGACAGCGACGGAAAGAACTGGACGCGGATGATGACGGCGGTTTGTTTCGGCTTCATGAAGCGCAGATGACGGATTTGTTTCAGCGATGCGAATTGACAGCCTGTAACAAAACATGGACACTTCGTCCCGTGCCGATTTGAGCTCAGCTTGCGGGGCACGTTAAACATTCCAGCTAAAGCGAACGGACCCGCTCTAGCGCCAAGCTGTGCGGGTTTTGTTTTTGGGAGCATCACTTGTCAGGATCGGTAGGCATCGTCAGCGCGCAACGCGCCACCTTCGAGGAACCGCTGCATTTCGCCTGCGGCAAGGTGCTGCCGCGCTATGAATTGATGTATGAGACCTATGGCACGCTGAACGCCGCCCGATCCAACGCCATCCTCATCTGCCATGCGTTGTCCGGCCACCATCACGTCGCCGGCAGCTATGCCGACCAGCCCAAGAATATCGGCTGGTGGGACAACATGGTCGGCCCCGGCAAGCCTATCGACACCGAACGCTTCTTCGTCATCGGCCTGAACAACCTCGGCGGCTGCCACGGCTCCACCGGCCCTTCCAGCATCGACCCCGCCACCGGCAAACCCTACGGCTCACACTTCCCCATGGTCACGGTGGAAGACTGGGTGCAGGCGCAGGCGCGCCTGGCTGACAAGCTCGGCATCACACAGTTCGCCGCCATCATCGGCGGCAGCCTGGGCGGCATGCAGGCCATGCAATGGGCGATCACTTACCCCGAGCGCGTGCGCCATGTGCTGGCTATCGCCACCGCACCGCACCTGACCACCGAGAACATCGCGTTCAACGATGTGGCGCGCAATGCCATCCTGACCGACCCGGATTTCCACGGTGGCGATTTCTACCAGCACGGCGTGGTGCCCACGCGCGGCCTGCGTCTGGCGCGCATGCTGGGCCACATCACCTATCTGTCCGATGACGCGATGGCCGGCAAGTTCGGCCGCGGCCTGCGCTCGGGCGAATACAAGTACGGCTACGACATCGAGTTCGAGGTCGAATCCTATCTGCGTTACCAGGGCGACAAGTTCGCTTCGTATTTCGACGCCAACACCTACCTGCTGATCACCAAGGCGCTGGATTACTTCGACCCCGCGCGCTATACCGGACACGAC
>JBBIGX010000179.1:0-3481 GCA_037447315.1 Gallionellaceae bacterium
GAATCCAACGCTGCCGATCATGTCTCAACCTGCTTTCGTCCATCTGCGTTTGCACAGCGAATATTCGATCACCGACAGCATCGTGCGTATCGGCGAAGCGGTGGCGGCAGCGAAGGCGGATGCACAGCCCGCGCTCGCGCTAACCGACCTGTCCAACGTGTTCGGCCTGGTCAAGTTCTACAAGGAGGCGCGCGGCGCGGGCATCAAGCCCGTCGTCGGGTGCGATGTGTTCATCACCAACGAGGAGGCGCGCGACCATCCTTTCCGCCTGTTGCTGCTGTGCCAGTCGCACGCCGGTTACCTGCGCCTGTGCGAGCTGCTGACACAGGCCTATCTCACCAACCAGTACCGCGGCCGTCCGGAGTTGCGCAAGGAGTGGCTGCGCCAAGGCAGCGCCGGACTGATCGCCCTGTCGGCGTTCCATCACGGCGAGATCGGCATAGCGCTGCTCAACGGCAGCGCGAACTCGGCGCGGCTGGCGGCCAAAGAGCATGCCGAGCTGTTCCCGCAGCGTTTCTATCTGGAGGTGCAGCGTGCCGGTTTTCCGCGCGAGGAGGAGCTGGTGCGTGCCACCGTGCGGCTGGCCAATGAACTGGCGCTGCCGGTGGTGGCCACGCATCCCATCCAGTTCCTCACTATCGACGATTTCAAGGCGCACGAGGCGCGCGTCTGCATCGCCGAAGGCTATGTGCTGAACGACAAGCGTCGCGTCAGGCAATTCACCGCGCAGCAACACTTCAAGACACAGGCCGAGATGGCGCAGCTGTTCGCCGACCTGCCCGGCGCCTTGCAGAACAGCGTGGAGATCGCCCGGCGCTGCAACCTCACGCTCAAGCTGGGCAAGCCGCAACTGCCGGATTTCCCGACACCGCAGGGCATGACGCTGGATGATTTTCTGCGCAGCGAATCGTTGCGCGGCCTGGAGCAGCGCCTGGCGCAGTTGTACCCGGACGAGACGGTGCGCGCAGCGAAGAAGCCGGAATACCTGGCGCGGCTCGAGTTCGAGACCGAGACCATCATCAAGATGGGTTTCCCCGGCTACTTCCTCATCGTGGCCGACTTCATCCGCTGGGCGAAATCCTTCCGCGACGAGAAGTTCCCCAACGGCGTGCCGGTGGGGCCGGGGCGCGGTTCCGGCGCGGGCTCGCTGGTCGCCTATTCGCTGGGCATCACCAACCTCGACCCGCTGCGTTATGAACTGCTGTTCGAGCGCTTCCTCAACCCCGAACGCGTGTCCATGCCCGACTTCGACGTGGACTTCTGCCAGGACGGGCGCGAACTGGTGATCCAGTACGTGCGCCGCAAATACGGCGAGCACTGCGTGTCGCAGATCGCCACCTTCGGCACCATGGCCTCCAAGGGCGTGATCCGCGACGTGGGGCGCGTGCTCGACTTCCCCTACGGCCTGTGCGACCGTTTGTCCAAGCTGGTGCCGGTGGAGGGTGTGAAGCCGGTATCGCTGGCCAAGGCGCGCGAGATGGAGCCGGAGTTCAACGCCATCATCGCCGCCGAGGAAGGTGTGGATGAGCTGCTGGAACTGGGCGAGCGGCTGGAGGATCTGACGCGCAACGTCGGCATGCATGCCGGCGGGGTGCTGATCGCGCCCGGCAAGCTCACCGATTTCTGCCCGCTGTATTGCGCTGAAGGCAGCGAGAGCACGGTGAGCCAGTTCGACAAGGACGATGTGGAAGCGGTCGGTCTGGTCAAGTTCGACTTCCTCGGCCTGCGCACGCTGACCATCATCGACTGGGCGGTGCGCTATGTGCGCCTGCTGCCGGGGAAGCAGGCGTTCGATATCGATACTATCCCGCTCGACGACAAGGAAACTTACGACAAAATATTCAAGCCTGCGAACACCACCGCCGTGTTCCAGTTCGAATCGCGCGGCATGAAGGACACACTGGTCAAGGCACAGCCGGATTGCATCGACGACTTGATCGCGCTGAACGCGCTGTACCGCCCCGGCCCGATGGATTTCATCCAGGACTACATCAACCGCAAGCACAAGCGCGAACAGGTGGTGATCCCCCATCCGCTGCTGGACAAGGTGGTGGGCAGCACCTACGGCATCATGGTGTACCAGGAACAGGTGATGCAGGCAGCGCAGGTGGTGGCGGGCTACACGCTGGGCGGTGCGGACATGCTGCGCCGTGCGATGGGCAAGAAGAAGCCGGAAGAGATGGCCGAACAGCGCGCCATCTTCGTGGCGGGCGCGGCGAAGAACGGCATCGACGCGAGCAAGGCGAACGAGATCTTCGACACCATGGAGAAGTTTGCCGGCTACGGCTTCAACAAGTCGCATGCCGCCGCCTACTCCGTGGTTGCCTACCAGACCGCTTATCTGAAGTGCCATTTCCCCGCCGCGTTCATGGCTGCGACCCTGACCTCGGAAATGACCAACACGGACAAGGTCAGTTTTCTTTATCAGGATGCTGTTCAGCAGGGGCTGACCATCCTGCCGCCGGACATTAACGCTTCCGGCTACCGTTTCGCGCCCACCGACGAGAAGACCATCATCTACGGTCTTGGCGCGGTGAAGGGCGCTGGTGAATCGGCGGTGGAGAATATCGTCGCGGCACGTGAGCAGGGCGGCCCGTTCAGGGACCTGTTCGACTTCTGCCGCCGCATCGACAAGCGCATCGTTAACCGCCGTACCATCGAAGCGTTGATCCGCGCCGGTGCCTTCGACAGCCTCAGCGACCATCGTCACCAGATGCTGGCCTCGCTCGATGCCGCGCTGGAGAGTGCCGAGCAGCATGCGCGCGCTGCCAACCAGGTCAGCCTGTTCGGCGATGAACCGGGGGCGGACCTGCCGGTGCAGCTGGCCGATGTGGAACGATGGAGCCTGCGCGAGCAGCTGGCACAGGAGAAGACGGCGCTCGGCTTCTACCTTTCTGGCCATCCCTACCAGGAATACGAGCAAGAACTGTCCCATTTCATCAGCATGCGGCTGGATCGCGTCACCCCCGATATCCTGCCGGCGGCCAACGGCAAATCGCGCCGCCAGGAGAAGGAACTGGTGCTGGCCGGCATCATCAGCGGCATCCGCATCCTGCAGACGGGGCGCGGGCGAATGGCGGTGCTGGTGCTGGACGACGGCAGCGCGCAAATCGAGATGACGGTGTTCAACGATCTGTTCGAGCCCAACCGCAACTGGCTGCGTGAAGACCAGCTGGTGGTGGCGCGCGGCCGGGCCAGAATGGACGACTACTCCGGCGGTATGCGTATCAGCGCCGATGCATTGTTCGACTTCGCTTCGGCACGGGCGGTGTTCGCCAAACGCCTGGACATCGATTGCGCGATGGGCGACAAGCTGTGCGTTTCGCGTCTCGCCGAACTGCTCGAGCCCTATCGCGGTGGGGAGTGCGTGGTGCAGATCAACTACCGCAACCTGATCGGCGCTGCGCCCCTGAGGTTGGGCGACGAATGGAGGGTCACCCTGCCTGATGAGCTGCTGTCAGCGCTGGCCGAAGAAGTCGGG
>JBBIGX010000180.1:0-3477 GCA_037447315.1 Gallionellaceae bacterium
ATTCCTTGTACTTTGCGCGCAGGGCGCTGAGCGCCTGCATGTCGATCTCGTTGAAGGTCGTGAGCAGCGCCGCGGTCGACTGCGCCTCCACCAGGCGCTCCGCGATGCGGGCGCGCAGGCGCGTCATCGGCACGCGCTGCTCCGTGCGCCCTTCACCCGAAGCGGCAACCGGCACAACAGCCGGTCTCCCCTGCACGGCACTCAGCACATCCTCCTTCGTTACCAGACCGTGCCTTCCGCTGCCTTGCAGCGTGCTGGCATCGACATCATGCGCATGCGCCAGCTTGCGCGCGGAAGGCGACACGGCGGCGGCCACAGCCGCCTTCGCAGCCGGCTCGGTGAGAGCCACCGCTGGCGCGGCGACCGTCGCCGCAGAATCGATCTGCGCGATGACCTCGCCACTCACCACCTTGCTGCCGTTCGGCTTGAGGATGTTGCTCAACACGCCGCTCTTCGGCGCGGGCAGTTCCAGCACCACCTTGTCGGTCTCGATGTCGATCAGGTTCTCGCCTTCGGCCACCGGTTGCCCTACTTGCTTGTTCCAGTTGAGCAGCGTCGCTTCGGACACGGATTCGGAGAGTTGCGGGACTTTGACTTCAATGATGCTCATGGCGGTGCGCTCCTGGTCGGTTCTTGACGTCGAGGTCGGGACGGAAGGCAGCCTCGATCACCGCCTTCTGCTGTTCGTTGTGCACGGCGAGATAACCGGCGGCGGGCGACGCCGAGGACGGCCGCAGCGCATAATCCAGACGCATGCCTTTGCGCATGTGGCGCAACAGGTAATGCTGGATGCGATGCCAGGCGCCCTGGTTGCCCGGCTCCTCCTGGCACCACACCACCTCCGTGGCGTTCGGGTAGGCCGCAATCTGCGCGGCGAAATCGTCGTGCGGGAAAGGATAGAGCTGCTCGATGCGGATGATGGCCATATCGCGAAGTCCGCGCTCCTCGCGCCCTTTTACCAGGTCGTAATACACCTTGCCGCTGCACGCGATGATGCGCCGCACCTTGTCCGCGTCCAGTCTTCCCACTTCGGGGATCACCGCCCGGAACGCGCCGTGCGTCAGATCTTCCAGCGGCGACGAAGCCTCCTTGCTGCGCAACAGGCTCTTGGGCGTGAACACAATCAAAGGCTTGCGTATCGGACGCAGCATCTGCCGGCGCAGCAAATGGAAGATTTGCGCCGATGTCGTGGGCACGCAGACCTGGATGTTGTAGTCGGCGCACAGCTGCAGGTAACGCTCGATGCGCCCCGAGGAGTGCTCCGGCCCCTGCCCTTCATAGCCGTGCGGCAGCAGCATCACCAGCCCGCACAGCCTGCCCCACTTGGCTTCGCCGGAAGTGATGAACTGGTCGATCACCACCTGCGCGCCGTTGGCGAAGTCGCCGAACTGTGCTTCCCAGATGGTCAGCGCCTCCGGCTCGGCCGTGGCATAACCATATTCATAGGCCAGCACCGCCTCTTCCGACAGGATGGAGTTGATGACCACGAAATCCGCCTGTTCGGGCGCCAGGTTCTGCAACGGCACATAATAGCCCTTGTCCCATTGCGTGCGGTTCTGGTCGTGCCACACCGCATGGCGATGAAAGAAGGTGCCGCGCTCGCTGTCCTCGCCAGACAGGCGTACCGCATAGCCCTCGGTGAGCAGCGTGGCATAGGCCAGGCTCTCCGCCATGCCCCAATCCAGCGCCAATTCGCCCTTGCCCATCGCCACGCGGTCGTCCACGATCTTCTGCACGCGCGAGTGCAGCTTGAAACCTTCCGGCACCGCCGTCAGTCGTTCCGCCAGCTGTTGCAGGCGCTCGCGCGACACGCCGGTATCCAGCGCGATGTTCCACGGCACGTCGCCGCGATACTTGGCCCAGCTCACACCGTACTGGAACTGGTAATCCGGGATCACCGGCGGCACCGGGTTGCGCCCGTCATCCAGCGCGGCACGGTATTCGGCCACCATGGCGTCCGGCTCGTCGGCCGCCAGCACGCCCTGCGCTACCAGTCTTTGCGCATAGTTCGCGCGCAGGCCGGGGTGCTGGTTGATGTGGCGGTACATGAGGGGCTGGGTGACCAGCGGCTCGTCCTGTTCGTTGTGCCCCAGCTTGCGGAAGCACACCATGTCGATCACCACGTCCTTGCTGAACTGCTGGCGGAAATCGAAGGCCAGTTCGGTGACCATCAACACCGCTTCCGGATCGTCGGCATTGACGTGAAACACCGGCGCCTCGACCATCTTCGCCACGTCGGTGCAGTACTGCGAGGAACGCGCATCCTGCGCCATCGAAGTGGTGAAGCCGATCTGGTTGTTGATGACGATGTGCACCGTGCCGCCGGTCTTGTAACCGCGCGTTTGCGACAGGTTGAAGGTCTCCTGGTTCACGCCCTGTCCGGCGAAAGCCGCATCGCCATGCAGCAGCACCGGCAGCACTTCCTTGCCATTGAGGTCCTTGCGCCGGTGCTGGCGCGCACGCACCGAACCTTCCACCACCGGATTGACGATCTCCAGATGCGACGGGTTGAACGCCAGCGTGACGTGCATCGGCCCGCCCGGCGTCCGGATGTCGGAGGAGAATCCCTGGTGGTATTTCACGTCGCCCGAGGTGAGATGCTCATGGTGGATACCCTCGAACTCGGCGAACAGCTTGCGCGGCTGTTTGCCCAGCGTGTTGACCAGCACATTGAGGCGGCCACGGTGCGCCATGCCGATCACGCTCTCCTTCACTCCCTGCGCCCCGGCGCGTTGCAACAGATGATGCAGCAAAGGGATCAGCGTCTCGCCGCCCTCCAGCGAGAAACGCTTCTGTCCCACATATTTGGTGTGCAGGTAGCGCTCCAGCCCCTCGGCGGCGGTGAGCTGCATCAGCACCGCCCGGCGCTGTTCGGCGGAATATTGCGGCTGTCCCTGAGCGCCCTCCAGGCGCGCCTGGATCCAGCGTTTCTGCGCCACGTTGTTGATGTACATGTATTCTGCACCGACGCTGCCACAATAGATGCGGCGCAGGCGTTGCAGGATGTCGCGCAGTGTCATGCGCGCGCCGCCCACCAGCGAACCGGTGTTGAACAGGGTGTTCATGTCCGATTCAGTGAGGTTGTAATAGGACGGGGTCAGTTCGGCCACCTCGGGCTTGGCATGGCGTGCCAGCGGATCGAGATTGGCCACGCGCACGCCGAGGAAGCGGTACGCGTTGATCAGTTGCAACACCGAGGCCTGCTTGCGCATCTCCTCGGCCTGCACGCCGGGCACGGACGCCGCCACTGCGGCGGCATGCTGCGCCAGGCTCTGGCGGATCGGGCTATGCGCCACATCGGGCTGCCCCTCTGCCGCCTGCTGGCGGGAGAAATACTCGCGCCATTCCGCCGGCACGCTGGCCGGATCGCGCAGGAAATCCTCGTACAACCCTTCGATGAACGCGTTGTTGGCACCGAACAGCAGCGAACTCTGCTGCATCGCCTGCAGGTAGCTGTTCTCCGGCGCAGTCATGCGG
>JBBIGX010000181.1:0-3463 GCA_037447315.1 Gallionellaceae bacterium
GTCAAGAAAGCCTATTGCGACTGAGACCGATACAAGAGTTCAAGGCGCCCATGCACGAAGCTTCGTTCGAGCTGATCGAGATCCCGCATGTGCGGCAGAGCGGCAAGAACTCCGCCGACATCCGCATGGTCGTCGATGCGCTTGATCTGTGCTACACTAAATCCCACGTCGACACCTTCGTCATCATCAGCGGCGATTCCGACTTCTCGCCGCTGGTCTCCAAGCTGCGCGAGAACAACAAATACGTGATCGGCATCGGCGTGAAAGACTCGACCTCCGACCTGCTCGCCGCCAACTGCGACGAATTCATCTTCTACGACGACCTGGTGCGCGTGCAGGAAGCGAAGAAAAAGCAAGCCGCGAAAAAGGTTCCCGCAAAAGCCAAGGCGGAAGCGGCCAAGCCGGCGGAAGCGAAGAGCGAGGAAGACAAGCGCCAGGAGGCCATGGACTTCCTGGTGGAGACGGTCGAAGGTTTGATCTCCGAGCGTGGTTCCGACGAGAAGCTCTGGTATTCCATGGTCAAACCCACCATGCAGCGGCGCCGGCCCGGCTTCAACGAAGCCTATTATGGCTACCGCTCGTTCAAGGAGCTGATGGAGGATGCGCAGCGCAACAAACTGGTGGTGCTGGTCAAGGACGAGAAATCAGGGCAGTACACCATCCGGCTGGCTGCAGTGCAGTAACGAGCGCAGCGGGAGTGGTTGAACAGTGCCTGCAAATGACAAGCCCGCCTGGAACGGCGGGCTTGAAGCGGAAGTGTGAATTAAGTTACTTGATCAGCCGGATCGCGAAAGGTACGCGGAAGTCCTTCCCGCTGGAGGTCGCAATTGCACCCATGATGCTAAACACCAATTGGGCAATACCTACAGCGATGATGACGAATATGCCGATAAGCACCAAAGACAAGATCAGACCAGCGATATATCCGATGATGGCCGTGATTGACCAGTTCAACGCTTCTTTGGATTGGGCGAGAACGTAGGGGTCATCCTTCTTCACCAGCATAAAGACGAGCCCGGGGATAAAACCGAAGAACAAGGTCAATAGCCAGAGAAGCAGGCCCATGTTTTTAGAGTTTTGCTGTGCGACGGCGGTTGAATTGTCCAATTTGAATCTCCTGAAATGATTGAGGGGTATAAATTCCTCCAGTACGACGCACCCGAATGTTGTATTTGAGTAAAGTCCCGCTCGGGCTGCAGGGTTTCTGCATAGTGCAAAAACGGGCCGGACTATAGTGGATATGCGCTTGGCGGGTCAAGGGCAGGATTTCCCGGTGCTATAATCCGCGCCTCTTTTGAAGGCGCACGCGATGTCCGTAGTCCTGAATTTCAAATCCCATCTTTCCGAATTGTTCGCCCAGGCCCTGCGCGAGGTGTCGCCGGAGTCCGCCGACATGTCCATCCTCATCGAGCGTCCCAGGCAGGCCGCGCACGGCGACTACGCCTGCAACCTGGCGATGCAGCTGGCCAAGCCGCTGCGCAAGCCGCCGCGCGACATCGCCAATGCGCTGATCGCGGCACTGCCGCAGACCGACTTCATCGAAAAGGTAGAAATCGCGGGCGCGGGCTTCATCAATGTGTTCATCGCGGGCGCGGCCAAGCGCAATGTGGTGCAGAGCGTGCTGCAGGCGGGGGCGGGCTACGGCCATGTGAATGTCGGACAGGGGCGCAAGGTGCAGGTGGAATTCGTCTCGGCCAACCCGACCGGTCCCTTGCATGTGGGCCACGGGCGCGGCGCGGCGGTGGGCGACTGTCTGTGCCGCGTGCTGCATGCGGCGGGTTGGAACGTGACACGCGAGTTCTACTACAACGACGCGGGCCAACAGATCGACAACCTGACGCGCTCGGTGCAGCTGCGCTGCAAGGGCCTCACGCCCGATAGCCCGGAATGGCCGGAGGACGGCTATCGCGGCGACTACATCGTGGACGTGGCCAAGGCCTATATGGCAAAGGAGACCGTCGAGGCGAACGACCAGCACATCACCGGCAAGGGCGACGCGGACGACGCCGAGGCGATCCGCCACTTCGCCGTGGCCTATTTGCGCCGCGAGCAGGATTTGGACCTGCGCGCGTTCGGGGTGGAATTCGACGTGTTTTCGCTGGAGTCCGCGCTGTACACCGATGGCAAGGTGGAAGAGACGGTGCAGAAACTCATCGCCAGCGGCCACACCTACGAGCAGGACGGCGCCCTGTGGCTGCGCACCACTGATTTCGGCGACGACAAGGACCGCGTGATGCGCAAGCGCGAGGGCGGTTACACCTACTTCGTGCCGGACGTGGCGTATCACTGGGACAAATGGAAGCGCGGCTTTACCCGCGTCATCAACGAACAGGGGGCTGATCACCACTCTACCATCACCCGCGTCCGCGCCGGTTTGCAGGCGCTCGATGTCGGCATCCCCCAGGGTTGGCCGGACTACGTGCTGCACCAGATGGTGACGGTGCTGAAGAACGGCGAGGAGGTGAAGATCTCCAAGCGTGCGGGCAGTTATGTCACGCTGCGCGACCTGATCGACGAAGTGGGATGCGATGCGACGCGTTACTTTCTCGCCGCGCGCTCGCCCGATTCGCAACTGGTGTTCGACATCGATCTCGCCAAGGCGCAGAGCAACGAAAATCCGGTGTATTACATCCAGTATGCCCATGCGCGCATCCATGCGGTGCTGGCGCAGTGGGGTGGCGACCGGCAAAGCCTGCACGGCGCGGATCTGAGCCCGCTGGGCAGCGACCACGAACAGGTGTTGCTGCAGAAGATGATCGACTTTCCGTCGGTGATCGAGAGCGCGGCGAGCGACCTCGCACCACACCAGATCGCCGTGTATCTGAAGGATTTGGCTGCCGATTTCCACAGCTATTACAATGCGTCGCGCTTCCTGGTCGAGGATGAACAAGTCAGGCTGGCGCGGCTGGCGCTGATCACGGCGATCGCGCAGGTGCTGCGGAACGGATTGGCGCTGCTCGGTGTCTCAGCGCCGGAACAGATGTAACCACGTAAAGGAACAACATGGCCGCCAAAGGTGGAACAGAGAAGTCCAAGGCATTCGCCTCGCTGATCGTCGGCATGGTGATCGGCCTCTCGATCGCCGGCATCGTCGCTTGGTATCTGGTGCAGAAGAACCCCGCATCCTTCAATCCGCCGCCGGTCGCGCGCGAACTGCCCAAGCCGGCACCGCAGGTCGTCACGCCGGCCCCGGCTCAAGCGGCGCCTACCGTGCCGGCGCAGCCGCAATACGAGTTCTACCGGGTGTTGCCGGACAAGAGCGAGAGCGCGACGGCCCCTGCGCCCAAGCCGGCGCCTTCCACCAAACCGTTGGCGGACGCGGTCAAGCCGGCCGGTGATGCCACGCCCTATCTGGTGCAGGCCGGCTCCTTCCAGCGCGCGGAGGATGCCGAGAAACTCAAGGCGCGTCTGGCACTGGCGGGCTTCGAGGCCAGCATCCAGAGCGTGAATCTCCCGGACAAGG
>JBBIGX010000182.1:0-3412 GCA_037447315.1 Gallionellaceae bacterium
GGCACGATCTGCGTGGTATCAATGCGCGTGTCGCAAGTGAACACGTCACGGCGGGTCTTTACCGCCATCACGATCTCTTCCAGCGAGGCATTGCCGGCGCGCTCGCCCAGGCCGTTGATGGTGCACTCGACCTGGCGCGCGCCGTTCATCACAGCCGCCAGCGAATTGGCCGATGCCATGCCGAGGTCGTTGTGGCAATGTGTCGACCAGACCACTTTGTCGCTGTTCGGCACACGCTCGATCAGTTGCTTGAAGCGCTCGCCCCACAAGGCCGGGATGCTGTAACCCACGGTATCCGGCACATTCAGCGTCTTCGCCCCCGCCTGGATCACCGCATCGAACACGCGCACCAGGAAATCCATCTCCGAGCGCACCGCATCCTCGGCCGAGAACTCGACGTCATCGGTGTATTCCAGCGCCCATTTCACCGCCTGCACCGCGCGTTCCACCACCTGATCCTCGGTCATGCGCAGCTTGTGCTGCATATGGATGGGGGAGGTCGCGATGAAGGTATGGATACGTCCGCGTTTCGCCGGACGGATCGCCTCGCCCGCCGCGCGCACATCCTTCTCGTTGGCGCGCGCCAGCGAACACACGGTGGAATCCTTGATGGCCTCGGCGATGGCACGGATGGCCTCGAAATCGCCGGGACTGGCTGCGGCGAAACCCGCCTCGATCACATCCACGCCCAGCTTCTCCAGCTGGCGCGCGATGCGCATCTTCTCTTCCTTGGTCATGGATGCGCCCGGGCTCTGTTCCCCGTCGCGCAAGGTGGTATCGAATATGATCAACTTGTCAGTCATGATGTGCTCCAGATGCAACCGTTCATCCACGGCCCGCACCGACCGGGCCGCCTGCTTTTGATACTAGATGGGGGGGTGGGTTCAGTATGCGCGCGAGCGCAGCTTCAGCGCCGCCAGCAGGCTGAAGGTGGAGTGCAGAAGTGAAAGGTAGCGTGAAAAGTGCATGGCCCGCAATATAGCGGCTTTTGACGGGGGTCGCAACAAAGCCTCAGGCGAACTGCCGGCGCAGGATCGCCCACTGCTGCGGCCATTGTGCCATCGGGTCGCGCGCATAGCCACTCTTGCCGAACTGCTGCCAGCGCCCGGATATGTAACACAGCAACAAGTTGGCGTGCGCGGCGAAGTCGGCATCGGCGGCCAGCTTGCCCTGGGTCGCCGCGATGCGCAGTGATTGCTTGAGCGTGGCCTCGATGCGGTCGAGCAACTGGTTGATGCGCTGTTGCAGGCGCTCATCCTCGTTCACCAGCGCGTCGCCATTCAGCACGCGCGTCATGCCGCGGTTCTTCTGGGCAAAACCCAGCAGCAACGCCAGGATGCCCTCGACCTGGCGCAGCCCGTCCGGCTCTTCCGTGGCGATCTTGTTGATGAGGCTGAACACGGTCTGTTCGATGAAATCGATCAGGCCCTGGTACATCATGTACTTGCTCGGGAAGTGGCGGTACAGCGCCGCCTCGGACACGTCGAGCCGGGCCGCCAGCGCGGCCGTGGTGATCTTCTCGCCCTTGGGCTGTTCCAGCATCTCGGCGATGGTCTGCAGGATCTGCAGTTTGCGTTCGCCCGGTTGTTTGCTCGCCATCATCCTTCCTTTCTCAAAGTCTGTCCGCCATGCGCGGCAGTTCCAGCACATCGCTTATCTTCACATCCACATAGGCCGGCGTGCGCGCCGCGCCGCTCACCCACACCGTGCGCATCCCCAGCCGCTTGGCGGTCTGCAGGTTCTCCGCACTGTCCTCCACCATCACGCACTGCGCGGCATGCAGGCGATGCTTGCGCAACAGCTGGCGGAACCCTGGCAGCTGCGGCTTGGGCCGGTAGTGCGCATGCTCGATGGAGAACACGTCATCGAACAGGTCTTCCACATGCATCAGCTTGAGCACCGCCCGCGCATAATGCACCGGCGCATTGGAGTACACCAGCTTGCGCCCGGGCAGGCGCCTCAGCACGCCGCGCAAACGCGGCTCGCGCCGCACCATGCGCTGCAGCTCGGGGAATTGGTGGGTATGCCACAGGAAATGTTCCGGGTCCGTATCGTGATGCTTCATCAACCCGGTCAGCGTCGCCCCGTAGCGCCGCCAGTAATCCACGCGCAGATCATCCGCCTCCCGCTCGCTCAGGTGCAGATGCTCCTGCAGATAGGCGGTCATGCTGCGGTTGATGTGCGGAAAGATGTGCGGTGTCGCATCATGCAACGTGTTGTCCAGATCGAAGATCCAGACCCGTTCCATCATTTGCTCTTGATCAGGGTGCCGACACCCTCGTCGGTCAGGATCTCCAGCAGCAGCGCGTGCTCCACACGACCATCGATGATATGCACCGCCTTCACGCCGCTGCGCGCGGCATCCAGCGCCGAGCCGATCTTGGGCAGCATGCCGCCGGAAAGCGTGCCGTCTGCTATCAGATCGTCGATCAGTCTGGGCGTCAGGCTGGTGAGTAATTTTCCGTCCTTGTCCAGCACGCCAGGGGTATTGGTCATCAGCACCAGTTTCTCGGCGCGCAGCACCTCGGCCAACTTGCCCGCCACCAGGTCGGCGTTGATGTTCAACGTCTCGCCGTCGGGCGCCACGCCGATGGGTGCGATCACCGGGATGAAATCGCCGGAATCGAGGAAGGTGATGATGGCCGGATCGATCTTGCTGATCTCGCCCACCTGGCCGATGTCCAGCATCTTGCCCGGCTCGTCACTGCTCTCCAGCATCATCTTCTCGGCACGGATGAAAGCGCCGTCCTGGCCGGTCAGCCCGACCGCCTTGCCGCCATGCTTGTTGATGAGGTTGACGATGTCCTTGTTGACCTTGCCCAGCACCATCTCGACCACATCCATGGTCTCTGCGTCGGTGACGCGCATGCCCTGGACGAACTCGCCCTTCTTGCCCACCTTCTGCAGCAGGTCGTTGATCTGCGGGCCGCCGCCGTGCACCACCACCGGGTTCATGCCGACCAGCTTGAGCAGCACCACGTCACGCGCAAAACCTTCCTGCAACTTCGGATCGGTCATGGCGTTGCCGCCGTACTTGATGACGATGGTCTTGTCGAAGAAACGCTGGATGTAAGGCAGGGCCTCGGACAGCGTCTTGGCTTTCTGGGCGGCGGTGGCGGCAGTCAATGGCATGGTCGGTCCTTCACGAAAAGTGGCGCGGATTTTACTCCAGACCGAAACAAAACGGGCGGCATCACACCGCCCGTTCCTGTCGGATACACCGCGTTTACTGGATGACCAGTTTCTTCGCGCTGACCGCCACCTTCTTCGGCAGCGTGAGTTCCAGCACGCCGTCCTGGTATTTCGCCTGCGCGGCGTTCTCATCTACTTCCTGCGCCAGCGAAAAGGCACGGGAGACGCTGCCGTAATAGCGCTCGCTGCGCAACAGCCTCTCGCCTTCCTTCACTTCCTT
>JBBIGX010000183.1:0-3406 GCA_037447315.1 Gallionellaceae bacterium
CTGACGGCTTACACCGGCGCGGTGAACTGGTCGCATCCGTAAAAAAGCCCGCCGAAGCGGGCTTTTCCCTCTCCCGCAAGCGGGAGAAGGAAGCGGTTGGAACGATCAGTTCTGTTCCCAGGGCAAGCCGGCGGCGCGCCAGCCGTTGAGGGCGTTGCGCTGGTTGTTGCTGTTCTTGTCGCCTTCGAAACCTTCGAGAATGTTGTAGCAGTCGGCATAGCCGTTCTGCGTGGCGAGAGCGGCAGCGGCATGGGAACGCTGCCCGGTGCGGCACAGGAAGAGCACCAGCGCTTCCTTGTCGACCTGCTGTTCGAGCGCAGCCATGAAGTTGGGGTTGGGTTTCATGTCGGGATAGCTCAACCATTCGATCTCGACGGCGCCGGGCACCTTGCCGACCCAGTCGATCTCGGCGCGGGTGCGCACATCGACGAGTTTCGCGCCGGGGGCGCTTTGCCAGATGGTATACGCCTCTTTGGGCGTCAGCACGCCCTCGTAGGGAAGCCCCAGGTCTTTTGCGCGATTCTGCGCGGTCTTCAATATTTCCGAAATCATTGCCGAATGTCCTTACGCTTCTTTGTTTATGGTCCGGTGTGCGAGTGCTATCCTGCACACTCGTCTGCATACTATCCCATCAGCGATGAAAAATCACAAGCACCCCCATGCACACGACAAGGCTGCAGCTTTCGAACCGGCGCATCCCGAGCGTTTCGCGGCAGCGCGCAAGAGTACCTGGGTCAGCATCGCGGTGAACCTGTTCCTGACGCTGGCGCAACTGATCGCGGGTTTCTTCGGCAGGTCGCAATCGCTGATCGCGGACGGTCTGCATTCGCTCTCCGATCTGCTGGCGGACATCCTGGTGTTGTTCGCCAACCGCCACGGCAACAAGCACGCCGATGCCAACCATCCCTACGGCCATGCGCGCATCGAGACCGCCGCCTCGCTGATCCTCGGCGCGAGTCTGGCGGTGGTGGGCATCGCGCTGCTGATCTCGGCCGGCTTGCGCCTGCAGGACCCGCAGAGTGTGCAGCCAGTGCAGGCATACACGCTGTGGGTGGCGCTGTTCACGCTGGTCGCGAAGGAGGTGTTGTTCCGCTACATGCTGGCCATCGCCAAGCGCGTGCGTTCGCAGATGCTGGTGGCGAACGCCTGGCATGCGCGCTCGGATGCGGCCTCTTCGCTGGTGGTGCTGGTCGGCATCTCGGGCAACCTGCTGGGTTATGTCTTCCTCGATCTGGTGGCGGCAGCCGTGGTTGGCGGAATGATCGCGTGGATGGGCATCCAGTTCGCACGCGATGCCTTGCTGGAGCTGGTGGATACCGGGCTGGAGCCGGAGGAGGTGCGCGCCATCCGCAACACACTGAAGTCGGTGCCCGGGGTGCTGGGACTGCACGAGCTGCGCACGCGCAAGATGGCGGACAACGCGCTGGTGGATGCGCACATCATGGTCGATCCGCGCATCAGCGTGTCGGAGGGGCATTACATCGCCGAAGCGGCACGCGCGGCGGTGCTGAAGCATCATCATGTGATGGATGTGATGGTGCATATCGACCCGGAGGACGATGTGCAGTCCAAGCCGAACGCACATACGCCGCAGCGCCATCTGTTGCTGGCACATCTGCAAAAGCGGCTGGGGCGGGAACTGCCGGAAGATACCCGCGTCGTGCTGCACTATCTCGGCGGCAAGGTGGAGGCCGAGTTGTTGCTGCCTGCGACGCGCGATGCGGAGGTACTGCAGGCGAAATGTGACGCCATATGCCGTGACGACCCGTATTTCCAACGCATCAAGGTCTATCAAATGGGCGCACCAAAATAGTGCGTGCCAGCGTCGATCTGCCCCATTTCTGGGCGCGCACGATGCCCGCCATTTTCGGGCAGATATGGCACAATGCTCGCCTGACTGGGTATCCGGCGGTGGCATAGTTTCTGCTTTTTCCGGCCCGTACCAATCAAGCGGTTCGTTTTACCTGTCTTTGTTTTGTCTTTTGTTTTAATTTTCCTGGGAGAGTTGAGTATGGCCAAGACTGCCGCCGACGTTCTGAAGCTAATCAAGGAACAAGGCATCAAATTCGTAGATTTCCGTTTCACCGACACGCGCGGCAAAGAGCAGCACGTTGGTGTGCCCGTCAGCGCGGTTGACATGAGCAAGTTCGAGGACGGCCACGCGTTCGACGGTTCCTCCATCGCCGGCTGGAAGGGCATCCAGGCTTCCGACATGCTGCTGATGCCGGATCCGGATTCCGCCTATGTCGATCCGTTCTTCGACGAGCCCACCCTGAACATCACCTGCGACGTGATCGAGCCGACCGACGGCAAGGGCTATGACCGCGACCCGCGTTCCATCGCCAAACGCGCCGAAGCCTACCTGAAGTCCACCGGCATCGGCGACACCGCCTACTTCGGTCCGGAACCCGAATTCTTCATCTTCGACTCCGTGGAGTGGAAGGTGGACATGTCCGGCTGCTTCCTGAAGATCAATTCCGAAGAAGCAGCCTGGGCCACCGGCGAGAAGTTCGAAGGCGGCAACACCGGCCACCGTCCGATGGTGAAGGGCGGCTACTTCCCCGTCCCGCCCGTGGACAGCCTGAACGATGTGCGCGCCGCCATGGTGATCGCGCTGGAAGAGATCGGCATCCCCGTCGAAGTGCACCACCACGAAGTGGCGACCGCCGGCCAGTGCGAGATCGGCACCAAGTTCGCCACCCTGGTGAAGCGTGCCGACTGGACCCAGGTGTTGAAGTATGTGGTGCACAACGTCGCGCACCAATACGGCAAGACCGCGACCTTCATGCCCAAGCCCATCGTCGGCGACAACGGCTCCGGCATGCACGTGCACCAGTCGATCTGGAAGGACGGCAAGAACATGTTCGCGGGCAACGGCTACGCCGGCCTGTCCGAGACCGCCCTGTACTATATCGGCGGTGTGATCAAGCACGCGAAGGCGCTGAACGCGATCTGCAACCCGTCGACCAACTCCTACAAGCGCCTGGTCCCGCACTTTGAAGCGCCGGTAAAGATGGCTTATTCCGCCAAAAACCGTTCCGCTTCGATCCGCATTCCGCATGTGGCCAGCGACAAGGCTCGCCGTATCGAGACCCGCTTCCCCGATCCGACCGCGAACCCGTACCTGTGCTTCGCCGCGCTGCTGATGGCCGGTCTGGACGGTATCCAGAACAAGATCCACCCGGGCGATCCGGCAGACAAGAACCTGTACGACCTGCCGCCGGAAGAGGATGCAAAGATCCCGACCGTTTGTGCCGCACTGGACGAAGCGCTGGCCGCACTGGACAAGGACCGCGAGTTCCTGACCCGTGGCGGTGTGTTCTCCAACGACTTCATCGACGCCTACATCGCGTTGAAGATGGAAGAAGTGAACAAGATCCGCATGACGACCAATCCGGTCGAGTTC
>JBBIGX010000184.1:0-3388 GCA_037447315.1 Gallionellaceae bacterium
TGTACGCTACACCCTGCTCGACGGCCAGATCGTATTCCAACAATAGGCGCGCCTGCAGGGGTGCGCCGCTCTTCGCATGAACCGCATGAACAATCCTTTGCTTGACCAGACCGGCCTGCCGCGCTTCGCGGAGATCAGACCTGAACATGTGGCACCCGCCATCGATCACCTGTTGGCCGAGAACCGTGCGCTGATCGCACGCCAGCTTTCCGATGAGGTGCCACCGACCTGGGACGATTTCGTGCGCCCGATGGAAGATGCCAACGAGCGCCTGTCGCGGGCCTGGGGTTCGGTGGGTCACCTGAACGCGGTGATGAACTCGCCCGAGCTGCGCGAGGCTTACAACACCACCCTGCCCAGGATCACCCAGTATTACGCCGAGCTGGGCCAGAACCAGGCGCTGTACGAGAAGTTCAAGGCGTTGCGCGCCAGCGCCGAGTTCGAGTCCCTGAGTCCGGCGCGCAAGCAGGTCATCGAGCATGAATTGCGTGACTTCCGCCTGGGTGGCGCGGAATTGCCGCCGGACAAGAAGGCGCGCTACCTGCAGGTGCAGGAGCGCCTGAGCGAACTGTCCTCGCGTTTTTCCGACAACCTGCTGGATGCGACCAACGATTTCACGTTAGTAGTCGAGCAACGCGGCGAAGTGAACGGCCTGCCGGAGGATGTGTTGCAGACCGCGCGCGAAGCGGCAGAAGCCGCCGGCAAGACCGGCTGGCTGTTCACGCTGAAGGCGCCTTCCTACCTGCCGGTGATGCAGTTCGCCGACAACCGCCTGTTGCGCGAACGCATGTACCGCGCCTATGCCACGCGCGCTTCCGAATTCGGCAAGCCGGACTGGGACAATTCGCCGCTGATGGATGAGATCGTCGCGTTGCGGGCGGAAGAGGCCGAACTGCTCGGCTTCGCCAATTATGGTGAACTGTCGCTGGCCACCAAGATGGCGGAGACGCCGCAACAGGTGGTCGATTTCTTGCGCGAGCTGGCACAACGGGCGCGTCCCTTCGCCGAGCGCGACCTGGCCGAGTTGCGCGAATTTGCACGCAAGGAACTGGGCCTGCAAGAACTGCATTCCTGGGACGTTGCCTACGCCAGCGAAAAGCTGCGCGAACAACGCTATGCCTTCTCGGAACAGGAAGTGAAACAGTATTTCCCGGAAGACGCCGTGCTGAGCGGCATGTTCCGCGTGGTGGAGACACTGTACGGTCTGCGCATCACCCCGGCACAGGCGCCGGTATGGCATGACACGGTGCGCTTCTTCGATATCCGCGACGACCGGAACGCACGGGTCGGACAGTTCTATCTCGACCTCTATGCGCGCGCCAGCAAACGCGGCGGAGCCTGGATGGATGACGTGATCACCCGTCGCCGCTTGGCCGATGGCCGCATCCAGACACCGGTGGCCTACCTCAACTGCAACTTCTCCGCGCCGGTGGGGAACAAGCCTGCGCTGTTCACACACGATGAGGTGCAGACCCTGTTCCACGAGTTCGGCCACGGCTTGCACCATCTGCTGACCGAGGTGGAGGAATTGGGTGTGTCCGGCATCAACGGCGTGGAATGGGACGCGGTGGAGCTGCCCAGCCAGTTCATGGAGAACTTCTGCTGGGAATGGGATGTGCTGCGCAACATGACGCGCCATGTGGACAGCGGCGAGCCGTTGCCGCGCGCGCTGTTCGACAAGATGCTGGCGGCGAAGAACTTCCAGAGCGGCCTGGCGACCTTGCGCCAGATCGAGTTCGGCCTGTTCGACATGCTGATGCACAGCAGCTTCCAGCCCGGCGGTGCGAAATCCATCCTGCAGCTGCTGGACGAGGTGCGTACTGAAGTGGCGGTACTGATACCGCCCGAGTTCAACCGTTTCCCGCAAAGCTTCTCACATATCTTCGCCGGCGGTTACGCGGCGGGTTATTACAGCTACAAGTGGGCCGAGGTGCTGTCCGCCGATGCCTACAGCCTGTTCGAGGAGCACGGTGTGCTGAACCCGGAAATCGGCGCACGCTTCCGCAGCGAGATCCTGTCCATCGGTGGTGCGCGTCCGGCCATGCAGTCATTCACCGCCTTCCGCGGGCGGGCGCCTTCCATCGACGCGCTGCTGCGGCATAATGGGCTGGTGGAAACCGCTCGTTAGGAGGCTGTCATGCGTATCCTGATGCTATTCACCTTGTCCTGTTTGATGGTCGGCACAGCACAGGCCGAGCTGTACCGCTGGGTCGATGGCAGCGGCAATGTGCATTACAGCGACCGGCCCTTGCCCGGCACCGCCGAGGTGGAGACGCTCAAGGTCGCCCCACCGCCGTCACCCGACGACAGCTTGCCATATGAAACCCGCCGCGCCATGCAGGCGTTCCCCGTCACACTGTATGTCTCGCCGAACTGCGGAACTCCCTGCAGCGAAGCCCAGGCACTGCTCAAGCAGCGCGGCATCCCCTATTCTGAGCAGAATCTGGATACGGCGGAAAAGATCGAGGCGTATCGCTCTGAAACGGGCGGGCTGGAAGTGCCTGTCGTGCGGATCGGCAAGACCCGCCTCAAAGGTTTCCTGGCCGCGCAATGGCACAAGGAACTGGACTTCGCCGGCTACCCCAAGGCCGCGCCGTTCCGCCCGCGCACTGCGCCATGAGGATCGCCACCTGGAACGTGAACTCGCTCAAGGTGCGCCTGCCGCACCTGCTGGGATGGCTGGACAGCAGCCCGGTAGACGCGATCTGTTTGCAAGAGACCAAGACCGAAGACAAGAACTATCCGCAGGCTGAGCTTGAGGCGGCGGGCTACCGCAGCGTGTTCAGCGGCCAAAAGACTTATAACGGCGTCGCCATCCTCAGCCGCGAAGCGGTGAGCGACGTGCAATGCGGCATCCCCGGATTCGAGGATGAGCAGAAGCGGGTGATCGCTGCCACCCTCAACGGCGTACGCCTCGTCTGCGTCTACATCCCCAACGGGCAGGAAGTCGGCAGTGACAAATACGAATACAAGCTCAAGTGGCTGAAGGCGCTCACCGCCTGGTTGAAGGAAGAACTCGTGAAGTATCCGAAACTCGCGCTGCTGGGCGACTACAACATTGCTCCCGAAGACCGCGATGTGTATGACGCCAAGGCGTGGAAAGACCATGTACTGTGCAGCGAGCCGGAGCGTGATGCCTTCAAGGCACTGCTCGCGCTCGGTCTGCGCGACGCTTTCCGCGAGCATGAAGCCGGCGAGAAATTCTATTCGTGGTGGGATTACCGCATGATGGCCTTCCGCCGCAACATGGGCCTGCGCATCGACCACATCCTGGTCAGCGAAGCGCTGCAATGCAGCGCCTGCTTCATCGACAAGGCGCCGCGCAAGCTGGAACGCCCCTCCGACCACACGCCGGTGGTCGCCGATATCGCTTGATCCAGCCGTTACC
>JBBIGX010000185.1:0-3366 GCA_037447315.1 Gallionellaceae bacterium
GCTGCAGCATGCAGTTGAAGGGGCCGCGCGGGCAGACACGTTTGAAGCAGGGACTGCAGGACAAATTCAGACTCAACACTTCCGCCTTGTCCGACAGCGGCGGGGTGAATTCCGGACTGCTGGAGCCGAAGATGGCCAGCAGGGGGCGATCCAGCGCCGCAGCGATGTGCATCAGTCCGGAATCGTTGCTGACCACCAGGTCGGCGCAGGAGATCAGCGCGATGGCTTCCGCCAGGTCGGTCGTGCCGCACAGGTTGCGGCAGGGTTCGTTGCCGAGCGCCACGATCTTGTCGGCGATCTCCCTGTCCTTGGGCGAGCCGACCAGCCAGACCGCATAGCCTTGTGCCCGCAGGCGCTGTGCCAGCTCGGCATAGTAGGGCTCGGGCCAGCGCTTGGCCGGGCCGTACTCCGCGCCGGGGCAGAACACGGCGACCCGTTTGTCCAGCGACAGGCCGAACTTCTCCAGCGCGGCGGCACGTTGGGCATCACTGACCTGCAGGGCGGGCGAGGGGAGCGGTCGTGCGATGTCCGCATCGGTCTCTTCGGCCAGTGCGGCGAAACGTTCCACCATCAGCGGCCAGCGCTGTTTGTCCAGTTTGCGCGCATCGTTGAGCAGGCCATAGCGCATCTCGCCGATAAAACCGGTGCGCAGCGGGATGCGGGCGAAGAACGGGATCAGCGCGGATTTCCACGAGTTGGGCAACACGATGGCCTGGTCGTAGCCATGTTCGCGCAATTGCCGTCCCAGCGCGCGCCGTGCGCCGAGCTGCAGTGCGCCATGCGGGAAAGGATTGATGATGATGTCCGCCACTTCAGGCATCTGGCGCAGCAGCTTCTCGGTCCATGGTGGTGCCAGCACATCGAGGTGGACGCCGGGGTGACGCTGGTGCAGCCGCCGCAGCATGGGCTGCATCAGTACGCAGTCCCCCACCCAGCTCGGCGCGACGACAAGTATCCTGTTCATGGCGTATCGCCTTGCCTGTGCGGGCGGTAGCAGGGACTCAGTGATGGCCGCGGGGCGCTTCGCCCTTGAGCTTGTAGTGTGTGCCGCAATACGGACAAGTGGCCTCGCCCAGTTTCTCCACCGGGATGGCGACGCGCGGATGCGCGCTCCACAGGCTGACGGCCGGGGTCGGGCAAAACAGCGGCAATGCCTCGGCAGTGACTTCGACGTAACGCAGGTTCTCGTTGCTCATGCTCCCTCCGGGATCTTGTTGTTATACGTGCGCCAGCCAGTGGGCGTATTTCGGGTTCTTGCCGGCGACGATGTCGAAGAAGGCCGCCTGCAGCTTGGTCGTGACCGGGCCGCGGCTGCCGATGCCGATGGTGCGGTTGTCCAGTTCGCGGATCGGCGTCACCTCGGCGGCGGTACCGGTGAAGAACGCTTCCTCGGCGCAATACACCTCGTCGCGCGTGATGCGCTTCTCGATCAGTTCCAGTCCCATGTCCTTGGCCAGGGTGATGATGGAGTCACGCGTGATGCCTTCCAGGCAGGAGGTCAGGTCGGGCGTATACAGCTTGCCCTTCTTCACGATGAAGATGTTCTCGCCCGCGCCTTCGGCCACATAGCCGTCCACGTCCAGCAGCAGCGCCTCGTCGTAGCCGTCATGCGCCACTTCCTGGTGCGCCAGAATGGAGTTGGTGTAGGTGCCGACCGATTTGGAACGGCACATGTTGATGTTCACGTGATGGCGGGTGAAGCTGGAGGTCTTCACGCGGATGCCTTTGGCCATGCCTTCTTCGCCGAGATAGGCGCCCCACGGCCAGGCCGCGATGGCGACATGGGTGCTGATCTTGGTGGCGGCGATGCCCATCGCCTCGGAACCGTAGAACACGATGGGGCGGATGTAGCAGGACTCCAGCTTGTTGGCGCGCACCACTTCCTTCTGCGCTTCCATCAGCGTTTCCTTGTCGTAGGGCATCTTCATCTTGAAGATGTAGGCCGAGTTGAACAGGCGGTCGGTATGCTCCTGCAAACGGAAGATCGCGGTACCCTGCGTGGTCTTGTACGCCCGCACCCCCTCGAACACGCCCATCCCGTAATGCAGGGTATGGGTGAGCACGTGGGTGGTGGCTTCGCGCCAGGGCACGAGTTTGCCGTCGTGCCAGATGAAGCCGTCGCGGTCGGACATGGACATGGTTTTTCCTTGATTGCGTAGGTTGGTGTTCGGGGACGCGATTCTAGCCGTTTCCTCGCGGATATTGAAGAGAGGACAGCCGTTGCACCCCGCGAACGTGGCGTATCCATTTGTGGCGGTTTCAGGTAATATCGCACCATTCTTTCTGACAGGCCCTGAGGGGCGGCATGGCGCAGCATATCGGTTCGCAGGAGATCAAACCGGAGATACTCGATACGCAGGAAGACAAACTGCGCAAGAGTCTGATCATCTTCGCCGCGTCTTTCATGACCTTCGCTGTCATGTTCTGGCTGGCCATCTACTGGATGATGGGGCTGAACTTCTCCAGCACGGTGCCGCTCATCTATCAGATCATCTCGGTCGGCTCGCTGGTGCATTACATGAAGACGCGCAACTTCGAGGTGCTGCGCTCCGTCCAGCTGAACCTGTTCCTGTTCGCCCCCTTCATCATGCAGTGGAGTATCGGCAGCTCGATCACCTCCAGCGGTGTGGCGCTGTGGGCGCTGCTGGCACCCATCGGCGCGCTGGTGGTGTCCGGCTGGAAGGAATCCATCCCCTGGTTCGTCGCCTACATCGTGCTGACCGCGTTGTCCGGTTTCTTCGATTTCTACCTGGGGGATGGCGCGCAGACCGGCATCCCGCTGAAGACCATCGGCTTCTTCTTCGCGCTCAACTTCGCGGCCATGTCGTCCATCCTGTATTTCCTGGTGCGCTACTTCGTGATCGAGACCGAGAAGATCAAGAAGCAGCTGGACGAGCAGCATGCGCTGCTAGCGGAAGAACAGAAGAAATCCGAGCGCGTGCTGTTCAACGTGCTGCCTTCCAATATCGCCGAACGTCTGAAGAGCAACGCGGGGCTGATCGCCGACGGCTACGCCGACGTCACCGTGATGTTCGCCGACCTGGTGAACTTCACCCAGCTTACCGAGCAGATGTCGCCGGAGCAGATGGTGAGCCTGCTCAACACCGTCTTCTCCGGTTTCGACGAGCTGTCCGAGAAATACGGGCTGGAAAAGATCAAGACCATCGGCGATGCCTACATGGTGGTGGGCGGTCTCACGCGCGAGCGCCCGGAATATGCGGCGGACGTGGTGAACATGGCGCTGGAGATGATCGAGTTCGTGAACCGGCATCCGCTGACGGCCAAACGCAACCTCGGCGTGCACATCGGCATCGCGACCGGCCCGGTGGTGGCGGGCGTGATCGGCACCAAGCGTTTCATCTATGA
>JBBIGX010000186.1:0-3365 GCA_037447315.1 Gallionellaceae bacterium
CAGGCCAACCATCTCGCCTTGACCATCAACGCCGACATCTTCAAGCAGAAGATGGCCGAGAACAACGGCGGCTACAACGCCATCAAGTTCGGCAAGACCAGTCCCAAGGTGTATAGCGACCTCACCACCGACCATCCCATCGACCTGGTGCGCTACCAGGTGGCGAACTGCTACATGGGCCGCGCCGGACTCATCAACTCCGGCGGCGAATCGGGCAAGGACGACCTGCATCAGGCGGTGCGCACCGCCGTCATCAACAAGCGCGCGGGCGGCATGGGACTCATCCTCGGCCGCAAGGCGTTCCAGAAGCCGATGCCGGACGGCGTGGCGCTGATCAACGCAGTGCAGGATGTGTATCTGGACAACAAGGTGACGGTGGCCTGACAAACCGCTACCATCTGCGTACCCCGCCACATGGACACCCCGCAAAACGCCGTCACCGTGATGGACTAACAGGCCGTTGAAAAACGTAGCGAGGATGGCCAGATGCAAGGCGCACGGAGCGCAGCGACCAAGACCTATCAAATAGATAGACGAGGAAGCGCGCGCCGTGCAACGCCGCAGATGGCCCACCGCAGTCGTTTTTCAACGGCCTGCCAAGTTGCATGAACAAGGCTGTCCATCGACGATTTCGGCACCGGCTATTCCTCACTCGGCCACCTCAAACGTTTCAAGCTCCACAGGCTGAAGATTGACGCGTCCTTTGTGCGCGACCTCACCGTGGGCCCGGAGGATCAGGCCATCGTCACCGCAGTCATCAACATGGCATGGCCTCGGCTTGCAGACCATCGCGAAATGCGTGGAAACGGAGGGACAACTGAAATTCCTGCGTCGGCAGGACTGTGACGAGATACAGGGCTACTATTTCAGCAAACCCTTGCCAGCCGCAGAGTGCGAGCGATTCGTCTGCGAGCGGCGCTGAGTCGTGACAGGCGGCACGGAACCCTGCAGTGTGCTGAACCGTTGCGGGTGATTCATTCTTCCCGCTGCATCCTGCCTGACAGCAGCGTGGCGGAGACGATGAATGCCGCCCCCACCCACTCGCGCCAGTCCATGCGCTCGCCGGCTAGCAGCCAAGCAGCCACGGCAGCGACTACCAGTTCGAACAGGAACAGCACCACGGCCCGATTCGCCGCAAGGTGGGCGACGCCATATTGCACGGCGAAACTGGTGGCGCACAACACCGCCCCCAGCAACAGCAACATGGACCAGGAGGCGGGCGACACCGCCGCCAGCTGCCCGGCGAGGCCGCCCTGCAACCAGAGGAAAGGCAGGGTCAGCAGCAGCGTGCCCAACCACAGGCTGAATGATTTCACCCCGACCGAGAGATGTGCGGATCGGCGCGAGACGACGTTGGAGAGGGCGAAGCCCATGCCGGCGGACAAGCCCAGCCATTCCGAAATGTTCTGCGGGACAGGCAGGCCGAGTTGCGGCGCCCACAGCATGACCACCGCCCCGCCCAGCGACAGCGCGACGATGGCATAGCCATGACGGTCAAGACGCTCTCCCAGCAGCCAGCGCGAGAACAGCACCGTCCACACCGGCGCAAGATAGAACAGCAGCAGCACACGCATCACCTCGCCCTGCAGCATGCCCAGCACATAGCCGAGATTGGCCCAGCCGGCGCTGAACACCAGCAACAGCGCCCAGCCGCCCAGTGACGCCCGTTCGCGCCACAGGCGCGGCAGGATGAAGACACCACACAGCATGGCAAAGGCATAGGTGAGTCCGGTCGCCAGGACGCCGGAGACGCCGGTCTCCTGCAGCAGGCGATAGGGATACCAGATCAATCCCCACACCAGCGCCCCGCTCAACACCCCGGCGACCGGCAAGACATTTTGTTTGGATGGCACTCGCACGGCCTTTATAATGCGCGCTCCTTCGCGCGGCGAACTTGAAGATGAATCCCGACCTGCAAAAGCTGCAACCCTACCCGTTCCAGAAACTCGCCCGCCTGTTCGGCGAAGTCACGCCGAATGCGACGCTCAAACCGGTCAGCCTGCACATCGGCGAACCCAAACACGAGACACCGCGCTTCATCAAAGAGGCGCTGATCGCCGGACTCGACGGACTGGCGAATTATCCCACAACCCTCGGCAGCGACGCGTTGCGTCAGTCCATCGCCGACTGGCTGGCACGCCGCTACGGCATCCCCGCGCCGGATGCGAAGACCCAGGTGCTGCCGGTGAACGGCAGCCGCGAAGCGCTGTTCGCCTTCGCGCAGGCAGTCATCGACCGCAGCCAACCGGACCCGGTGGTGGTCTGCCCCAACCCTTTCTACCAGATCTACGAAGGTGCGACCTTCCTCGCCGGGGCGACGCCCTGCTTCCTCAACACCCTGCCGGAAGACGGTTTTGCGCTGAATTTCGCACAGTTGCCGGAAGAAACCTGGCAGCATACCCAGCTCATCTATGTCTGCTCACCGGGCAACCCCAACGGGCGCGTGATGCCACTGGCCGAATGGCAGACCTTGTTCGAGATGAGCGACCGTTACGGTTTCATCATCGCCGCAGACGAGTGCTACTCGGAGATCTATTTCGGCGACGACCCACCGTTGGGGGCATTGCAGGCCGCCCGGCAACTCGGCCGCGACGATTACCGCAACTTGGTGGTGTTCTCCAGCCTGTCCAAACGCTCCAATGTGCCGGGCCTGCGCTCCGGCTTCGTCGCGGGCGATGCGCGAATACTGGAGAAGTTCGCGCTGTACCGCACCTACCACGGGTGCGCCATGAACCCGGCGGTGCAAGCCGCCGCCATCGCGGCCTGGAACGACGAAGCGCATGTCGCCGATAACCGTCGCCTGTATGCGGAGAAGTTCGCCCGGGTCATCGCCCTGCTCGCCCCGGTGCTGCCGGTGATGAAGCCGGATGCAAGCTTCTACCTGTGGATACGCACACCCATCGCCGATACGGCTTTCGCGCAACAGCTGTACCGCGACTATAATGTCTCGGTGCTGCCCGGCAGCTTCCTGGCGCGGGAGGCACACGGCATCAATCCGGGAGCCGGTTTCATCCGCCTGGCGCTGGTCGCCGGACTGGACGAGACGCTGGGAGCTGCACACCGCATCGCCGAATTCACTTCAAAACTCGAAAAATAGGAAAGACCATGCCACTCTTGCAGAAAACCATCGAAGAAGCCTTCGAACGCCGCGCCGAGATCACCCCGCGCAACGTGGATGCGCAGCTCAAGGAGGCGATCAACACCGTGATCGAATACCTCGACCAGGGCAAGCTGCGCGTGGCCGAAAAGATCAACGGTGAATGGGTGACCCACCAGTGGATCAAGAAGGCGGTGCTGCTGTCCTTCCGCATCGAGGACAATGCCTTCATCAAGGGTGGCTTCACCAACTATTTCGACAAGGTGCC
>JBBIGX010000187.1:0-3359 GCA_037447315.1 Gallionellaceae bacterium
CGCCCTGCACCAGGTCCACGTAGGCACTCGGTTGATCAGTGCCAGCACCTTGCGCGCACCGCCCTGCTTGGCGAGCAGGGCAGACATGATGTTGTTCTCGTCGTCGTTGGTCAGCGCGCAGAACATGTCCACTTCGTTGATGTGCTCCTGCTGCATCAGCTTCTCGTCGGTGCCGTCGCCGCTCAGCACCAGGGTGTTGGTCAGCTCGCTGGCCAGCTTTTCGCAGGATTTCTTGTTGAAGTCGATGATTTTCACCTGGTAGTCGTGCTCGAGCGCTTTGGCCAGGCGGCGTCCGATATTGCCGCCGCCGACGATCATGATGCGTTTGCTGGGCTTGTCCATGCGCCGCATCTCTTTCAGCACACGGCGGATGTTGGCGGTGGCGGCGATGAAGAAGATCTCGTCGCCGTCCTGCACCACGGTGCTGCCTTCGGGGATGATGGCGCGGTCCTGGCGGAAGATGGCCGCCACCCGCGTTTCCACCTGTGGCATGTGGGTGCGCAGGAAGGACAGCGGCTTGCCGACCAGCGGACCGCCCTCGAAGGCGCGCACCGCGACCAGCGAGATCTTGCCGTCGGCGAACTCCAGCACTTGCAGCGCTTCGGGAAACTCGATCAGTTTCGTGATGTAATCGGTGAGGATTTGCTCCGGGCAGATGGAGAAATCGACGCAGAAGTTGTCGGTGCTGAACACCGCTTCGCGGTTGAGGTAGTCGGTGGCGCGGATGCGCGCGATGCGTGTCGGCGTGTTGTACAGGCTGGCGGCCAGTTTGCAGGCGACCAGGTTCACTTCGTCGCTCTGCGTCACGGCCAGCAGCATGTCGGCATCGGCGATGCCGGCCTGTTCCAGCACGGAGGGGTGGGCGGCATTGCCGACCACGGTGCGCAGGTCCAGCCTGTCCTGCAGCTGGCGCAATTTTTCGCCATCCGAATCGATGACGGTGATGTCGTTGGATTCGCTGACCAGGCTTTCCGCGACGGTGGACCCGACTTGGCCGGCGCCGAGGATGAGGATCTTCACGCGGCTTCGCCCTTCCACTTGATGGAGCAGCCCATGCTGGCAATCTGCTCGCGCGGGCCCTGACCGGTCTTGGCGACCTGCACCATGGCCTCGAACAGGTCGCGCTTCGCATTCGGCACCGCCTCTTTGCGCGAGGCGTCAAGGCGGCCGCGGTATTGCAGCTCAAGGTTCGCGTTGAAACCGAAGAAGTCCGGGGTGCAAACTGCGCCGTAGTCTTTGGCGGTTTGCTGCGTCTCGTCCCACACATAGGGGAAGGGGTAAGCGAATTCCTGTGCCACCTTCTTCATGTTCTCGAACGAGTCCTCGGCATATTCTGCGGGGTCGTTGGACATGATGGCGATGCTGTGGATGCCGTGCTGCTGCAGCTCGCGCGTATCGCGGATGATGCGGTCGCGGATGGATTTGACGTAAGGGCAGTGGTTGCAGATGAACATCACCAGCAGGCCGTTGGGGCCGCGTGCGTTCTCAAGGGTGTAGCGCTTGCCATCCACACCGGGCAGATCGAAAGGGCGCGCCTTCCAGCCGAAGTCGCACAAGGGGGGTTGCAGACTGACCATGAAGCCTCCTCCTGAAGAACAGCGTATTTTTGAGCGGCGATATATTATCACGCCTGTCCCGATGCCCAGGCGCCGCCATGTCTGCCCCGCGTTTCTATTTCCCGCCGCCGCTGCCCGCCAATCACAACTGCGAACTGCCGCCGGAAGCCGCGCATCACGCCAGCCGTGTGCTGCGTCTGCGCGCCGGCGATGCGGTACAACTCTTCGATGGTCTGGGCAACGCGCTGGACGCCACCATCCATGCCATCCGCGGCAAGCATGTGCTGCTCGGCAACCTGCAGACCTGCATGGTGCAGCAGCCGGCGGGCGAGTTGAAGATCGTGCTGGCGCAAGCCTTGTGCAGCGGCGAGAAGATGGACTGGGTGATACAGAAGGCCACCGAGCTGGGGGCGACCGAGATCGTACCGGTGCAGGCGCAGCGCAGCGTGGCCAAGCTGACTGGAAGCCGTGCCGAAAAGCGCGCGCAACACTGGCAGAACGTCCTCGTCTCCGCCTGCGAACAGTGCGGCCGCAACGACCTGCCGCAGCTGCATGCGCCGGTGGGCCTGGCTGAATGGCTGCAATCGATGCGGTCGCAGGACGGCAGCAAGTTCATCCTGCTGCCCGGTGGCGCGGCCTCACTGCAGACGCAGTCCAGACCGCAGGGCAGGGTCACACTGTTGATCGGCCCGGAAGGCGGCTTCACCGGCGACGAAGTCAACGTCGCGCAGCAGGCCGGGTTCAAACCGGTGCTGCTCGGCCCGCGCGTGCTGCGCACGGAAACGGCGGCGATGGCGGGGATCGCCGCGATCCAGACGCTGTGGGGGGATTTCAGCTAGCGGCGAGGGGTCGGCGCTCAGGCCGGCAGGTTCTGCATCAGGCTGTACATCAGCAAGCCGACGCTGAGCGACAGCAGCGACAAGGTGGTTCCCACACTGGTGGGGTGGCGCAACACCCAGCTGTCCACGCCCATGTGCATCTCATTCAGCACCTTGGTCTTCCTGCGTACCGTGTACCAATGGTCGGTATAGCGCTCGATCGTGGTCAGCGTGTGCGGCGAGAACAGCGTCAGCAGCCCGACCAGCAGGCACAGCACATTGCCCGCCACCAGAAAGGTCTTGAGGTTGTCGGCCACGCCGCGCATCTCGATCGGCGTCAGGCTGCCGTCGAACAGCAGCAGGGACGGTTGCAGGTCGACATCCTGCAACAGATAGAGTGCGATTGCCGCGCCGGCGGTGATGACGCTGCCGAGCAGCATCGGGCGTCTTAGCAACACCGGTTCCACCTCGTGCTTCATGGACAGCGGCTTCATCATCCGGCGCACCGATACCCAGCGGTTCATCGCATCGAAGAAGCGCAGGGCGCGGCGGCTGCGCAGCGCCAAGCCGATGCCCACGAAGAACGACAGTACGCTGCCGATGAGGAAGAAGAGCAGGGTCATATACAGGAAGACCGGATAGGAGACCTGGCTGAGCAGACTGTTCATGGTGTGGATCCTTTGCGGCGGAGCGATGGAGGCTCGCTGTTCGATGCCTGTATTTTACCCACTTTGCCATGCACCCGATAGCCGGTGTCGGGCACGGCACGCATGGCAAATTTTCCTTTCTGGGTGTTTAATTGCAGGCGTTCCCAACCTTTCCGGAAACGCCAGACATGCCCGCCCAGTCCACCGAGTTCGTCAACTGGTTCCGCTCCGTTGCGCCCTACATCAACGCCTTCCGTGGCAAGACCTTCGTCATCGCCTTCGGCGGCGAGGTGGTGGCCGCCGGCAAGTTCGTCGAACTGCCGCATGACTTTAATCTG
>JBBIGX010000188.1:0-3358 GCA_037447315.1 Gallionellaceae bacterium
ACAGGCGGGCAAGTTGCTCGACAACATGCTGCTGTCCATCGGCCTCAAGCGCGGCGACAACGTCTATATCGCCAACGTCGTCAAATGCCGTCCGCCCAACAACCGTACGCCGGAGCCGGACGAGATCGCCACCTGCCTGCCTTATCTGCGGCAACAGATCGCGCTGATCAAACCAAAGCTCATCGTCGCGCTGGGCAAGACCGCCGCCACCGCGCTGCTGGGGCGCGATGCGCCGCTGGGGTCGCTGCGCGGCACGCGGCACGACTTCCACGGCACTCCGCTCCTCGTCACCTACCATCCGGCCTACCTGCTGCGCAGCCCGGCCGAGAAGGCCAAGGCTTGGCAGGATCTCTGTCTCGCGCGGCAACAGATGAAGTGAGTCCCCGATGAAACCCGCCGACATCAGCCTCTCGACCCGCATCACCTGGCTGGTGGTGGCGGCCGGACTGCTGTGGACATGGAACGAGAACCAGCGGTTGCGGGATGCCCACCTGCCCGAGCGCGAATCGGCGCTGGATGCGGCGCCGGCGCAAGCATGGCAGCGTGCTTGACATCGAGGTGTTAGCGATCCCCCAGTGGAGCTCCCTGCTTTATTGGGATTTGAGATGGTGATGGCGCGTAGAGCCAGATTTTGAAGGGATTTGAGAGGATATCCATCACTTTACCCATCGTTCAGGCTGCGACTTGGTATATCATGTGCGCCGTCTTGGACGGCTGATTTTCGGTTGGACTGTTGCGAGTAACGGCGTTTTGAAATGCCGTGAGACGTGGCAAGACTGGAAATTGGCAGCCACCGCTTCCGCCAATCATCGATATAAGGAGTCCTCTATGTTGCGTCATCTCGTTGCTGCTGCGCTGATCGTGGCCGCCTCTTCCGCCTCGGCCGATACGCTGGACATCAATCTGAGCAACAGCAGTGCACAGTTCAAGTATTCCATGCCGAGCGGTGTGGCCGGCAAGTCCGACCTGTTCGCTTCGCTGACCTACAACGACGTGAACGACATCCTGCTGGATGGCGGCCTGCTGGTGCTGAACGAGGAGGGCGGGGTGCCCGGCCTGTCGCTGGGTGTGGGTGCCAAGGCAGTGGTCGCCTCGCTGGGCCAGGTCGCTCCAACGCGCAAGGTCGTTTCCGGCGTCGCGCTGGGTGCGCATGTCCGTGCCGAACTGCCGGCCGACCGCCGATTTGCCTTTGTCGGGGAGTACAACTATGCGCCGCGCATCATCAGCTTCGGCGATGCAGACCATTTCGCGCAGGGGATGGTGCGTGTCGAGTTTGCGATGTCGCCGCTGACCCAGGCGTACATCGGTTACCGTTCCAGCAAGTTCTACATGAAGAACGCCATGCCCCAGGGCGTGATCGACAACAGCGGGCACATCGGTGTGCGTCTTTCATTCTGACGGATCACGAAGCCGTATGACAGAACGCCCCGGGTGACCGGGGCGTTTTCATTTGCGGGTCAGAAACCCAGTGCGCGCGCGGTCTGGTAGAACAGCAGGCTGACCGTCCAGGCCAGCAGCAGCGACCAGCCCAGGGTGAACAACGTGTAGCGCCAGTCCTTGCCTTCGCTGTGCAGGGTGGCGACGGTGGAGAGGCAGGGCGAATAGATCAGCGTGAACAGCATGAAGCTGTAGGCCTGCACCCAGTCGATTTGCTGTGCCAGTGCGCCGCCCAGCGCGTCGCCCGACATGCCGTAGATCACCGCCAGCGCGCCGATCACAATCTCCTTGGCGACGAATCCGAAGATGAGTGCGATGGTGAGCTGTTCGTTGATGCCGACCGGTTCGAACAGCGGGTGCAGCAGGCTGCCCAGCATGCCGGCCAGAGTGTCCGCGCTGCCCGGTGCGGCCGAGGACGGCAGGTTGGTGAGCAGCCAGACCAGCACCACGCCGGCGACGATGAACTGGGTGGCGCGGCTCAGGAAGTGGCGCACCTCCAGCCAGCCGCGCATGGCCATCTGGCGCAGGGTGGGGAAGCGGTAGGGCGGCAGTTCCAGCACGAAGGGTTCGTTGTTCTTGAACTGGTTGCGGAACAGCAAGGCGGTGACGATGGCGGCGGCGAAGCTGAACAGGTACAGGCTGAACAGCACCAGCGCCGCCTGTTGCGGGGCGAACAGCGCGGCGGTGATGAACACGAACACCTGCAGGCGCGCCGAACACAGCGAGAACGGGATCACCAGCATGGTGAGCAGGCGCAGGCTGCGCGCGCGCATCACGCGCGTGCCCATCAGCGCCGGTACGTTGCAGCCGAAGCCCAGCAGCAGCATGACGAAGCCGCGCCCGTCCAGACCCATCTTCGCCATCAGCGCATCCATCAGGAACGCGGCGCGCGACAGGTAGCCACTGTCCTCGACCATGGCCATGAACAGGAAGAACAGGATGATGATGGGCACGAAGGTGGCGACGGTCGCCACGCCGTTGTAGATGCCGTCCAGCAGCAGGCCGGACAGCCAGGCCGGAGTGCCGGCGACGGCGGGTTCGAGCGCCGCGCCGCGCAGCCAGTCCAGTGCGTCGCCCACGCCGTCCTGCAGGGGCTGGCCGAGCAGGAAGATGCCCTGGAACAGCAGGTACATGATGCCGAAGAAGATCGGCAGCCCCAGCCAGGGGTGCAGCATCACGCGGTCCAGCTTGTCGCTCAGGTGTTCCGGCATCTGCTTCGGCACCTGTACCGACTGCGACAGCACCCGCGTCATCTCGGCAGCGATATGTTCATCCTGCTCCAGTTGCGAGCGCAGTTGTTCGGCCATGCCGGGCGTCGGGTAGCGCAGGGCCTTGGTGACGGCCTGCAGGGCTTCCTGGTAACCGGCGCCGTATTTGCCGCTCAGCAGATAGATGGGCAGGCCCAGCATCTCGGCCATCTTCTGGCTGTCGATGGTGATGCCGTATTTCTTTGCCTCGTCCGCCATGTTGAGCAGCACCACGATGTTCATGTTGAGTTGCTTCAGTTGCAGCAGCAGGCTCATCTGGCGCTCGATCTGCGTGGCGTTGAGGATGACCAATGCCAGGTCGGGCACGTTGTCGTGCAGGAAATGGCGCACCACCTGTTCGTCGTCCGAGAAGCCGTGCAGGTCATAGATGCCGGGCAGGTCGATGATCTCCACCATGTCGCCGCCGAGCAGGATCTTGCCGGAGAGCAGTTCAACGGTGATGCCGGGCCAGTTGCCGACGCGCGCCGCGCCGCCGGTCATGCGGTTGAACAGGGTGGACTTGCCGGTGTTCGGCATGCCCAGCAGGGCGATGCGCTTCATGGGCAGTTGACCCCCTTGCACACTTCGATCTTGCTCGCTTCGCTGCGGCGCAGCACCACGTCGGTGGTGCCGAGGCGCACTTGCAACGGGCCGGAGAAGGCCGCCATGCGGAT
>JBBIGX010000189.1:0-3288 GCA_037447315.1 Gallionellaceae bacterium
CGCCGGAATCGATGTAGACCGGCCCCTCGACCCTGACTTTGTCCCAATCGATGCAGGTGTTGATGCCTACCCAGACGCCCGGCCTGACTTCCTTGCCCGGCATCTGCATGTGCGCGACCTCGCCGCGCAGCACGCGTTGCAGCACGCTCCAGTAATCGGCGATGTGCCCGATGTCGATCCAATTGAAGTGGCGCTTCTGCGCATAGAACGGCAGACCCTTCTCCACCAGCATGGGAAACAACTGGCTGCCGATATCGAACACCTGCCCGGACGGGATGAGATCGATCACCTCCGGCTCGAAGATATAAATGCCGGTACTGGCAAAATTGGAACGCGCCTCATCCGGCCTGGGTTTCTCCTGGAAGGCGATGACCCGGCCTTCACCGTCGGTCTCGACCACCCCATAGTTGGAAACTTCGGAATTCGGCACTTCCAGCGTGACCACACTGGCCATCGCCTTCTTGCTCTTGTGTTCACGGACGGCCGCTTCGATATCGAGGTCGATCAGCGCATCGCCGCACAGCACGATGGTCGTGGTGTCGAAGAAGCCGCCGAAATCCTGGATCCTGCGCATGCCTCCGGCCGATCCCAGCGAGCGCGGCGTGATCTCGCCATACTCATACACCCCCTCGAAGGAGTAGCCGATGTTGACCCCCCAGGTGCTGCCGTTGCCGAAATAGTTCTCGATCTTCCAGTGCTTGTAGGCGACGTTGACCATGATCTCGTCGATGCCGTAGCGCGCCAGATGCTCGATCAGGTATGCCATCACCGGCTTGCCGAGGATGGGGATCATGGGTTTGGGCATGTCCTGGGTCAGCGGGCGGACGCGGGTACCTTGCCCGGCGGCGAGGATCATGCCTTTGATCTTGTTCAATCGCTTTCCCTCCTGATCTGGATGGCGGCGATTCTACACCGCGCCAAAACAAAAGACCCGCCACAGGAGGCGGGTCTTTCGGTAATTGGGGTGGCCGATGGGACTCGAACCCACGACAACCGGAATCACAATCCGGGGCTCTACCAACTGAGCTACAGCCACCATTGAAACCTGAAACGACTGGCGTACCCGACAGGAATCGAACCTGTAACCCCCAGCTTAGAAGGCTGGTGCTCTATCCGGTTGAGCTACGGGCACAATTCTTTCGGCATCCACTTCGAACTACGCAAACCTGGTCGGGGTGGAGAGATTCGAACTCCCGACATCCTGCTCCCAAAGCAGGCGCGCTACCAGGCTACGCTACACCCCGAAGGCGCGCCATTATACAGAGCGAGCTTGAAAAATCAATTTTGATCGCGCGATTTCTCGGTGATCTGCGGCATCGCGAGCATCAGGTAGTACACCATGGACCATATGGTGAGGATGGCGGCGAGGTAGATGAGCACCGTGCCGACCACATCGCACGGGATGCCGAACAAAGGTTCCTGATAGAGCAGGAACATGATGGCCAGCATCTGGAAGGTGGTCTTCAGCTTGCCCAGCATGGACACTGCCACGCTCTTGCTGCTGCCGAGCTGTGCCATCCATTCGCGCAACGCCGAGATGGTCAGTTCGCGGCCGACGATGATGAAAGCGATGATCGCATCGACATGGCCCAGCTTGAGCAGAATGACCAGCGCCGCCACCACCATCAGCTTGTCCGCGACCGGATCGAGGAAAGCGCCGAAGGCCGAGCCCTGGTTCAGCACGCGCGCCAGATAGCCGTCCAGCCAGTCGGTGATGGAGGCCAGCCAGAAGATGAAAGTGCCCAGCACATGCTTGTGATGCAGGGAGAGCGTTTCGTCCGAGACGTAGAACACGGCGATGAACACCGGAATCAGGATGATGCGGAACCAGGTCAGCAGATTGGGGATGTTGATGGGCATTGCTAATGTAGATGTCGGTATATGCGTTCCGCAAGTTCCAGGCTGATGCCTTCCACCCGCGCCAGTTCCTCGATGCTGGCCTGTTGCACGCCTTTCAGTCCGCCGAAATGTGTCAGCAGGTTGCGGCGCCGTTTCTCCCCTACCCCTTCGATCTCTTCCAGCGAGGACGTGGTGCGCGCCTTGCCGCGCCGGGCGCGATGTCCGCTGATGGCGAAACGGTGCGCTTCATCACGTACCTGCTGGATCAGATGCAGTGCCGGGTTGTCCGGAGGCAATTGTAGCGGCTTTTCCTCGCCGGGTCGCAGCAATTGCTCCAGTCCGGGCTTGCGTTCCACCCCCTTGGCCACCCCCACCAGCGCGATGTCGGACAGGCCATATTCGGCCATCACCTCCACCGCCATCGCCAGCTGGCCGGCACCGCCGTCGATCAGCAGCAGGTCGGGCCGCTTGCCCTCGCCCTGCTGCAATTTCTGGTAGCGCCGCTGCAAGGCCTGCTTCATCGCCGCATAGTCGTCGCCCGGCGTGATGCCCTCGATGTTGTAGCGGCGGTATTCCTGCGGGCGGATGGCAAGATCGTCGTACACCACGCAGGAGGCCACCGTCGCCTCGCCCATGGTGTGGCTGATGTCGAAGCACTCGATGCGTTTCAAGTCGGGCAAAGCCAGGACATTGCGCAAAGCTTCCAGCCGCAGTAGCTGTCCGGCCTGCAGACCGGCCTGCTGTCTCAGCGCCAGCAGTGCATTGGCCTTCGCCATCTCCAGCCATTGCCGACGTTCACCCGTCACCGCATGGCGGATCTGCACCTTGTGTCCGGCCTGCTCGGACAGTAACTGCTCCAGCGCTTCATCTTGCAGCTCGATACTGGTAACGATCAGCGGCGGCACACTGCGTTCCAGATAATGCTGCGCCAGAAAGGCTTCCAGCACTTCGGTGCCGTCCTGGCCTTCCGCGTTTTGCGGAAAGAATTGCTTGTCACCCAGATGCCGCCCACCGCGCACCATCGCCAGATTCAGGCACAGCGCGCCTTCCGCCGCGACCACGGCGACGATATCGGCATCGGTGTCGCGCCCGCTCTCCACGAACTGCCGCTGTTGCACGGTGCGCAAAGCCTGCAACTGGTCGCGCAGCACGGCAGCATGTTCATATTCCAGCTTCTCTGCGGCCTGCTCCATCTTGGCGCGCAGCTGCTTCTCGACCTCGTCATGCTTGCCTTGCAACAGCAAGGCAGCGTTGCGCACGTCGGCGGCATAATCCTCGGGCGAGATCAACCCGACGCAGGGTGCGCTGCAACGATGGATCTGGTGCAACAGGCAGGGCCGGGTGCGGTTGTTGAACACGCCCTCCTCGCAGGTGCGCAGCTTGAACACCTTCTGCAGCAGGTTGACGCTCTCCTTGGCCGCCTGCGCATTGGGGTAGGGACCGAAGTAC
>JBBIGX010000190.1:0-2784 GCA_037447315.1 Gallionellaceae bacterium
TGACGCCTTCTTTCAGCCTGCCCTTGAGGTGCACGCCGACCACGTCCGGGGTCAGGAAATACACCGGCTGGCCCAGCATGCCCGCTTCCGCCTCGATACCGCCCACGCCCCAGCCGACCACGCCGATGCCGTTGATCATGGTGGTGTGGCTGTCGGTGCCGACCAGGGTGTCGGGATAATAGACACGCCCCTCGGGGCTGTCCTTGTGCTGCACGCCGCGCGCGAGGTATTCCAGGTTCACCTGGTGCACGATGCCGATGCCGGGCGGTACGACCTTGAAGGTGTCGAAGGCTTGCATGCCCCACTTCATGAAGCGGTAGCGCTCCTTGTTGCGCGCGAACTCCAGTTCCATGTTCTGCTTCAGCGCATCGGGATTGTTGTAGCTGTCGATCTGCACCGAGTGGTCGACCACCAGATCCACCGGCACCAGCGGCTCGATCACCTTGGGATCCTTGCCGGCCTTGGCGGCGGCATCGCGCATGGCGGCGAGGTCGGCCAGCAGCGGCACGCCGGTGAAGTCCTGCAACACGATGCGCGCGACGACGAAGGGGATCTCCTCACTGCGCGGGGCGTTCGGCTTCCAGTTCGCCAGTTCGCGCACATGCTGTTCGGTCACCTTCCTGCCGTCGCAGTTGCGCAGCACCGATTCCAGCACGATGCGGATGGAGACGGGCAGGCGCGAGATGTCGGCGACACCGGCCTTTTGCAGCGCGGACAGCGAGTAGAAAGTGCCCTGCTTGCCGGAGGCGAGTTTGAAAGTCTGGCGGGAATCGAACAGGTTGTGGGACATGGCGTAAGGCTCCGGGATGGCGTGAAAACGAGGGCGCGATTATAGACCCAAGCGGCAAGGCGCGGCAGGAGACCCTAACAGGCCGTTGAAAAACTACTGCGGTAGGCCATCTGCGGCGTTGCGCGCTCCCTCTCCTATCTACATTGATATGTCTCGGTTGCTGCGCTCCGTGCGCCTTGCATCTGGCCATCCTCGCTACGTTTTTCAACGGCCCGCTAAAGTTTCGCCAGGATTGGCCGATGCAAGTCAGTGTCGCCATCTTCGCGTATCATCGCGCGGTCATGACCGGATAGCAGAGAGAAACAAAGCGTGCCATTTACCTGGGATACTTCGCTGGTCGTCCTGTCGATCCTCATCGCCATCATCGGATCGCTCACCGCGCTCACCCATGCGCGGCGCATGCGCGAGAACAGCGGCTATACCGCGACCATCTGGATGCTGGCCGGCGGCAGTACGCTGGGCGTGGCCATCTGGTCCATGCACTTCATCGGCATGCTGGCGCTGCATCTGCCCATCCCGGTCGGCTACGACCTCGCGTTGACCCTGCTCTCCCTGTTGCCGGCGGTGATCGCCGCACTGTTGGCCTTCCGTGTGCTGCGCGCACCCGTGGTCGGCCGCCCCCTGATCCTGGCCGCCGGCGTGCTGATGGGCGTCGGCATCAGCAGCATGCACTATCTCGGCATGGCGGCGCTGAAGATGTCGCCGGCCATCGCCTACGACCCGGCGGTGTTCGCGCTCTCCGTGCTGATCGCCATCGCCGCTTCCTGGGCGGCGCTGTACATCATGTACCGCGACGAATGGGTGCGGCTGGGGCCGCTCGCCCGACTGTTGCTGGGGGGCATCGTGATGGGGCTGGCCATCGCCGCCATGCATTACACCGCCATATGGGGCATGCATATCGCGGCGGACGCCGTCTGCCAGACCGTCAGCCTGCGCATCGAGCCGCACATCCTGGCGATCCTGCTGTCGCTGACCGCGCTGGTGTGGTTCGGCGGCGGCCTGCTGGCCAGCCTGTTCGATCAGCGCATGGCCCGCCAGAACGCGCAGGCACTGGTCGAACTGGAACGCAAGCACCTTGAGTTGATGAACAACGTGGAGCGCGATGCGCAGGAGATGATTCGCGCGCTGCGCGAGAGCGAGGAACGGCTGCGCATGACCCTGCAGAATGCGCCGGACGCCGTGTTCATCACCGAGCAGGACGGGCGCATCGTCTACGTCAACGACAACGTGGTCGACCTGCTGGGTTACGAGCGCTACGAGCTGTATGCCATGACCATGTTCGACCTGGTGCCGGAGGACTGGCGCGCGCGCTGTCGCGAGACCGGCAAGCGCATCGTCGGCGAGCGGCAGCGGCAGGTGATGGAGATCCGCCTGGTCACGCGCGCCGGCGAGCGCATCCCTATGGAACTCAACGTGGTGCTGCTGCCGAACGGGCGGGTGTACGGCTCTTGCCGCGACATCCGCGACCGCAAGGCGGCGGAGAAGGCCCTGCACGCCTCGCAGGTGCAACTGCAGACCTTCATGGATACCATCGCCGAAGGCATGTACGGCGTGGATACCGAAGGGCGCTGCACCTTCGTCAACAAGGCCTTTCTGCGCATCCTTGGCTTCGACAGCGCGCAGGAGCTGTTGGGCAAGCTCAGTCACGAGATCTTCCATTACGCCCGTGCCGACGGTGCCCCGTATCCGGTACACGACTGCCGGGTCTATCAGGCATTCAGGGTGGGCCAGGCGGTGCATGCCGACGATGAGGTGTTCTGGCGCAAGGACGGCACGCCGGTACCGGTCGAATACTGGGCGCAGCCGGTGCTGGAGCAGGGGCGCGCGGTGGGGGCGGTGGTCACCTTCCTCGACATCAGCGAGCGCAAGCAATCCGAGCGCGACATCCACCGGCTCGCCTTCTACGATCCGCTGACCCAGCTGCCCAACCGGAGGCTGCTGATGGACCGCGCGCTGCAGGCGCTGGCGGTCAGTGCGCGCAGCGGTCGCTACGG
>JBBIGX010000190.1:2795-3278 GCA_037447315.1 Gallionellaceae bacterium
TCGACTTGGACGACTTCAAGAAGATCAACGACAGCAAGGGGCACGATATCGGCGACCTGCTGCTATGCGAGGTGGCGCAGCGCCTGCGCTGCGCGGTGCGCGAGGGCGACACCGTGGCGCGGCTGGGCGGCGACGAGTTCGTGGTGATACTGGAAGAGCTGAGCGCGGACACTTCGGAGGCGGTGGCGCAGGCCGAGATGGTGGCGGAGAAGATCCGCGACGCGCTGAACGAACCCTATCTGTTGCAGGGCAAGCGCCACCACAGCTCGCCCAGCATCGGTCTCACCCTGTATCGCGGCCATCTGGAGGCGATCGAGAACCTGCTCAAGTTCGCCGACATCGCCATGTACCAGTCCAAACAGGCCGGACGCAACACCATCCGCTTCTACGACCCGGCGATGCAGGCCGCCATCGACAGTCGCCTGGAGCTGGAAGGCGAACTCGACATCGCCATCCGCGAACAGCAGCTGCAGCTTTACTATC
>JBBIGX010000191.1:0-3276 GCA_037447315.1 Gallionellaceae bacterium
GAGCCGCTGGGCTGGGGGTGTTTTGTTTTGCCCGTCGAAAAGTTGCTTAGTTCGCGCGCTTCTTGAACTCGTTGGTGCGGGTGTCGATCTCGATCTTGTCGCCGATCTCGATGAACGCGGGCACCGGCAGCTCGAAACCGGAACCCTTCAGCTTGGCCGGCTTCATCACCTTGCCGGAAGTGTCGCCACGCACGGCGGGCTCGGTGTATTCCACTTCGCGCACGATGGTGGTGGGCAGTTCGACGGAAATGGCCTTGCCTTCGTAGAAGGTCACCTCGCACTTGTCTTCCATGCCGTCCATCAGATAGTTCACCACGTCGCCGAGGTTCTCCTTCTCGACTTCGTACTGGTTGTACTCTTCGTCCATGAACACATACATCGGGTCGGAGAAGTAGGAATAGGTGCACTCCTTCTTGTCCAGGATGATCTGGTCGAACTTGTCGTCGGCCGAGTACACCGCCTCGCTGGGCGCATCGGTCAGCAGGTTCTTGAATTTGAACTTCACCACCGAGCCACTGCGGCCGGAACGGCTGTATTCACATTTTTGCACCACCAGCGGCTGGTCCTTGACCATCACCACATTGCCGGCGCGGAGTTCTTGAGCGATCTTCATCTGGGTTACCTATGGGGCTGGATTTCGAAGGCGCGCATTCTATGCACATCGGCGCGAAAAATCCAGTAGATTCAACGCCAGATCATTGCCGGACAGGCTTGCCGCCCAATGCCTGCCATGACGGGCCAGTTCGGCACGATGCAGCACAAAGGCGCGCCAGGCCGACGCGATGGCGGGGCTGCCCGCATTCCAAGCCTGCCACAGTTCGGCCACCGCGCACCCGGCCTCAGCCGTCAACCCTGCGGCATAACGCCTGCGCAGGGCCTCCAGTTTCTGCAGATGGACGCCGTCATGCTGCGGATAGATATGCCAGATGAAAGGCCGCCCCGCCCATTGGGCGCGCACGCAGGAATCCTCGCCACGCACGAAGTTCACATCGCACGCCCACAGCAGGCGGTCGTATTCCGGCTGCTCGACAAAAGGCAGCACCTGCACGCGCAGGCTGCCGCGCTGCCAGACATCCCCCGCCTGCCCGCGTACCTGGCCAAAATAGGCCGCCACCTGCGGCAGCGCCCTGCCCTCCGGCAGCAGGCAGGTGACCGGCGATCCCCCTTCGACCCAGGTCTGTAGCAAACCGGGGATCGCCGGATTCTCGTAACAGAACAAAGATACACGCAGCTCTTCTGCCTGGGGTTCCTCCACGCCCAGCGCCTGCCAGTAGCGCGCCAGCCCTGGCGTGTCCGACTGAAAGGCATCGCGCTGCGCCAGCAGGTCGCGCTCGATCAACAACCCGCCGGTGCGCGGCGTGAAACCAGGAAAGAAGAAATACCGGATCAGCGGCAAGGAAGGGTGCGGCGACGGCAGACCGTGATGCGACTCCACCCAGTCTTCCGCCGAGAGATATTCCAGATTCAGCCACACTGGCGCCGGCACACACGCTGCCATCGCCAGTACGTAGGATGCCGGCAACTGGCAGGCGAACGCACCGATCACCAGATCGGCCGGCTGCACCTCCGGCATCTCCGCCGCCCACAGGCGGATCTCGATGCCGCGGCAGACCTGCTGCACCTGCGTCACTTCCAGTTCGGGCAGCATGGCGCCGAAACTGTGCAGATCGTCCACCCACAGCCGCACCTGCAAACCATGCTCATGCGCCAGTTGCCGCGCCAGCCGCCAGCACACACCGATGTCGCCGTAGTTGTCCACCACGGTGCAGAAGATGTCGCAGGAACGCGGGAACGCCATTCAGGCCGCCTGTTGCTCCAGCACGAATCCGGCACCCGCGTCCTGTCCGAGCAAAGCCACCAGTCTGGGCATCACTTCCTGCAAAGTGGCATGCAAGGTCCACGGCGGATTGAGCACGAACATGCCGCTGCCATGCATGCCGAAGCCGTCGGCCGCAGGCGACTGCACATGGAGTTCGACCTGCAACCAGGACTTGACCGGCAGATGTTTGAGCTTCTCCGGCAGGCGCGCGGACTCCTCGCGTTGCAGGCAGGGATACCACACGGCATAGATACCGGTGGCGAAACGCTTCAGTCCTTCCTGCAAAGCTTCGACCACGCGCTTGTAATCCTGCTTCTCTTCATAGGGCGGATCGATCAGCACCAGTGCGCGGCGCGGCGGCGGCGGCAGCAAGGCCTTGAGCGCGCCGAAGCCGTCCATCTTCGACAGGATGACCTGTTTGCCATGCGCCGGGAAATTCTGCTTCAGTATCTCGAAATCGGACGGATGCAGCTCGAACAAACGCATGCGGTCCTGCCCGCGCAGCAGCGACTGCGAAACCAGCGGCGAACCGGGATACAGCTTCAGGCTGCCATCGGGATTGAGACTTTTCACCAGCGCCACATAGTCGCCCAGCGCAACGGGCAAGCCCTTGGCTGCCCACAGACGCGCGATGCCGCTCTCGTATTCGGCGTTCTTCGCGGCATAGCCGTGGGTGAGCTCATAACAGCCGGCGCCGGCATGGGTGTCGATCACCCAGAAAGGTTTGTCCTTTTGCGCCAGATAGTGCAGCAACTGCATCTGCACGAAATGTTTGAGCACGTCGGCATGGTTGCCGGCGTGGAAAGCGTGTCGATAGCTCAGCATGGAGATCCTTGATGTATGTTTAGACTATTCCGCATGCAATGCCTCCACCGGATCGAGCCGGGCTGCGCGCATGGCGGGCACGACGCCGGCCGCGAGGCCGATGCTGACCGCCGTCAACTCGGCCAAGACGGCGAACAACCACGGCGTATGCACCGGCAAGGCGGGGATCAGCAGGTGCAAGCCCTGCGCGATGCCGATGCCCAGCAGCAGGCCCAGCACACCGCCCAGCGCGGAGAGCATGATGGCCTCACCGAGGAACAGCGTGAGCACCTGCCGCTCGCGCGCGCCGAGCGCGCGCAGCAGGCCGATCTCGGCGGTGCGTTCGGTGACGGCCATGGTCATGATGGTGAGGATGCCGACTGCACCGACCAGCAACGAGATACCGCCCAGCGCGCCGACCTCGAAGGTGAGGATGTCCAGCACCGAACTCAGCACTTCCAGCGCCTGTTCCTGCGAGATGATGGTGAAATCCTCGCGCCCGTGGCGCTCGATCATGCGTTCCTTGATGAGGCGGATCACCGTCTCTGCCGGCACATCGGCGCGGTAGCTCACGTTCACCTCCATCAGGCCGGAGCGGTTGAACAGCTCCATCGCGCGCGCCGCCGGGATGAACACCGTATCGTCCATGTCCA
>JBBIGX010000192.1:0-3266 GCA_037447315.1 Gallionellaceae bacterium
GGCAGTTGCTTGAGCGTGATGAGGGGGCGAGTCTGCGCGATGGCTGCATTCGCATCCGGTGCGGCAGCCGGAGCGGATGCGGGAGCCGGAGCGGATGCGGGGGCCGAGGCGGCGACGGCTGAGGCCGGAGCGGTGTTTGTGGCCGCCGCGGCGGTTAGCGCGACGGTTTGGGCAGCCTGCGTGTTATCGGCATCGCGCTCGCTGTTGATGAACCAGGCCGAGCCGGCAAGGATGGCGGCGAACAGCAGCAGTCCGCCCATCACGGAGACATACTTGCGGCCGTTCCAGCTGCGCATCGGTGTCATTTCGCTGTCGCGTAGCGCGGCCTGGACGTGGCGTTCCTCGATCTTGTGGGTGTTCTCGACGAAGGCGGCCAGCAGCGATTTGTCAGCCAGGATGTTGACGCGGCGCATCAGGCCTTGCGAGGCTTTGCCGATGAGCTTCTCAGCCGCCGGGGAGAAGATGTCCGGACCTTTGTAGCCGGCGGCGCGCATGCGGAACATCAGATAGGCATGCACGATCTTGGGCGAGAGCGGCAGGATGGTGAAGTGGTGGACGATGCGGTCCTTGAGTTGGCGCATGTTGGTCTGGGCCAGCTTCTCGTCCAGCTCGGGCTGGCCGAACAGCACGATCTGCAGCAATTTGTGCGCGCCGACCTGCAGGTTGTAGAGCAGGCGCAGCTCTTCCAGTGTCTCCAACGGCATGGCGTGCGCCTCGTCCACCAGCACCACCACGCGCTCGCCGCGTTCATACAGGGCTTCCAGATGGTTCTGCAGGGTCTGCAGGATGACATTGACGCGCTTGCCCTCGAGGTCGAGTTGCAGGCGGTCGGAGATGGCATACAACAACTCGTCGCGCGACATGCTGGGGTTGGCCAGATAGATGGCCTTGATGTTGGTGGGCAGCTTGTCCAGCAGCATGCGACACAACATGGTCTTGCCGCTGCCGACCTCGCCGCTCACTTTGATGATGCCTTCGCCGTCGGTGATGGCGTAGACCAGGGCATCGAGGATCTCCCCGCGGTTGGCGCCGGAGAAGAAGAAGTCGGTGACCGGCGTGATCTTGAACGGCGGCTCGTTGAGGCCGAAATGCTCCAGATACATCTTTTCCCCTTATTGGTTGCGCGGTTGTGACCGGTGTTTTTGTAATGCGTCCATGCGGCTGTACAGCGTGGTGCGTGCCATACCGAGCAGTTTGGCGGCCTCGCTCACGTTGCCCTGTGCCAGCTCCATCGCGGCATCGATATAGGTTTGAGTATAGCCCATCAGCAGATCGTCCAGACTGAAGCCGCCCTGCTGTAACCGCTCGCGTGCAGCCAGTTCGGGCGAGGCGGTCAGGGTATCGGGCCCGGCCGAGTGCGTATCGAACTCGCTTTCGAGTTGTGCTGCGGTGATGCGCGCGCCGGGATGCTTGGTGATCAGGCGGATGACGATGTTGCGCAACTCGCGCGTGTTGCCGGGGAAACTGTAGCGCATCCAGGCAGCCTCGGCCGTTTCGTCCAGGGTGAACGGCGCGCATTGCATCTGCTGCGCATAGTTGCGGCGGAAATGTTCGAGCAGCAGCATCTTGTCATCGCCCAGCATGCGCAGCGGGGGCACGTTGATGGTGAAGACGCTCAGGCGGTGGAACAGGTCGCTGCGGAAATCGTTGTCGCGCACGGCTTGTGCCAGCACCAGATTGGTCGCGGCGATGATGCGGGCGTTGCTCTTGCGCGTGGCGGTCTCACCGACGCGCTGGTATTCGCCGTTCTCCAGCACGCGCAACAGCTTGGCTTGCAGCTCCTGTGGCAGCTCGCCGATCTCATCAAGGAACAGTGTGCCATTCTCGGCCTTTTCGAAGAAGCCGACCTGGGCGGCGGTGGCACCGGTGAAGGCGCCTTTGGCATGGCCGAACAGGGTGGACTCAAGCAGGTTGGGGGCGATGGCGGCGCAGTTGATGGCGATGAACGGGGCATCCGGCTTGCGGCTCAGGCGCTGCAGGGCGGCAGCCACCAGTTCCTTGCCGCTGCCGGATTCGCCTTGTATCAATACCGGGTAAGGAGTGTTCGCATACAGCCGGATCTGGTCACGCAGGGTGCGGATCGGCAGGCTGTCGCCGATGATGCCCAGTTGCTGTTCGCTGTATGCGGCGCTGCGGCGCTCGCTGTGCTGGGCGATCAGTGCCGCACGCAGCTCGGCACGCAGCGCCTCCGGTTTGCACGGTTTGGCGACAAACTCGAACGCGCCCAGGGCGCGCGCGTGGCGGGCATGGGCCTCTTCGCTCTGCCCGGACAGGGTGATGATCTTGATGTCGGGTGAGTGCGCCAGCAGCTCGGCGATCAGGCGGAAACCTTCCTGGGGACGGTGCGGGATGGGCGGCAGGCCCAGGTCGACCAGCGCCAGTTGTGGGGGTGCGTCCAGACCCCTGACCAGTTGCACGGCATGCGGCCTGTCTTCGGCGAGCAGGATGTCGAATTCATCGGAGAGCGCCAGATGCAGGGAATCGCGGATGAGCGGGTCGTCATCGACGATGAGCAGGCTGGGGCGGGTGTCTGTATTCAATGTCTGGACGCGGGTTGAATGGTAAGGACGCGCGCAGGATAGCTACTAATCGCCCCTTGCTCAAGCATTGTCTTCCCATTGTCTTCCCATCAGGGCATGGCGAAAGGCGGCGGGCGAAGTGCTAGAATGCGCGCCAGTTTACCAGTTTATCGGACGAGGCCCCTTTGTGTCGGAACAAGCGTTAGTTGAAATACGGGATGTGAGCTTCTCGTACGATCAGCGCCCCATCCTGAACGGTATCAATATGTCGTTCGGCAAAGGCAAGGTGATCGCCGTGATGGGCGGCAGCGGCTGCGGCAAGACCACGCTGTTCCGGCTCATCGGCGGGGCCCTGCGCCCCACGCGCGGTGAGATTCGTGTCGATGGCAAGGTCATTCATGAGCTGGACGACAAGGGTTTGTACGAGATGCGCCGCAAGATGGGGGTGTTGTTCCAGTTCGGCGCCCTGTTCACCGATATGTCGGTGTATGACAACGTCGCCTTCCAGATGCGCGAACACACCGACTTGCCGGAAGAACTCATCCGCGACCTGGTACTGATGAAACTGCATGCGGTGGGGCTGCGCGGCACGCATATGCTGATGCCGGCCGAGCTTTCCGGCGGCATGGCGCGCCGGGTGGCGCTGGCGCGGACGGTGGCGCTGGATCCGATGCTGATCCTGTACGACGAGCCGTTCGCCGGCCTGGACCCCATCTCGCTGTCGGTGGTGGGGCAGTTGATCCGCAA
>JBBIGX010000193.1:0-3232 GCA_037447315.1 Gallionellaceae bacterium
GCAGCACGCCGCATCTGCAGGTGCTGGGCAGCGATAACCTGAACGATTGGCAGCAGACACTGGCGCTCGTCGCCGCCCAGCCCGGCGTGCGCGCTGCGGCCCCCTTTGTCAGCGGCCAGGGCATGCTGTCGCAGGGGGAGCGCGTGCAGGGCGTGATGGTGCGTGGCATCCTGCCCGAAGCCGAACAGCGGTTGATCGCGCTCGGCGACAAGATGCAGCAGGGGCGCCTGGATGACCTGCAGGCCGGCCGCTACAACATCGTGCTCGGCACCGACCTCGCCCGTGCGCTGGGCGCACATGTGGGCGACACCCTGCTGCTGATCACGCCGCAGGGACAGTACACCCCGGCCGGCATGCTGCCGCGCCTCAAGCAGTTCCATGTCAGCGGCATCTTCGAGATCGGCATGTCGCCCTACGACAACGCGCTGGCACTGATCCACCTGGGCGATGCGCAGAAGCTCTACCGCACCGGAGAGGGCGTGAGCGGCATCAGCGGCAGCGTGCTCCGGCTCGACGAGGCGCCGCAGATCGCGCGCGCACTGGAGGAAAAGCTCCCCGCCGACCGCTGGGTGACCGACTGGACGCGTCAGAACGCCAGCTATTTTGCCGTCGTGGCGATGGAGAAGAAGATGATGTTCATCATCCTTTCGCTGATCGTGCTGGTCGCTGCCTTCAACATCGTCTCCACACTGGTGATGGCGGTCACCGACAAACGGGCCGACATCGCCATCCTGCGCACGCTGGGTGCCTCGCCCGCCAGCATCATGCGCATCTTCATAGTGCAGGGCGTGCTGATCGGACTGATCGGCATAGTGCTGGGCGTGCTGGGCGGCGTGCTCATCGCGCTCAACATCGACACCCTCGTTCCCTTCATCGAGGACCTGTTCGGCGTACAGTTCCTGGCCAAGGAGTTCTACTACATCAGCGAGCTGCCTTCCGACCTGCAGGGCGGCGACGTGGGCGTGGTAGCCGGCATGTCCTTCCTCATCAGCCTGCTCGCCACGCTGTATCCGAGCTGGCGCGCGACCAAGGTGCAACCGGCGGAGGCGCTGCGTTATGAATGACCTCGTCATCGCCTGCCGCGGACTGAAGAAGACCTACAGCCAGGGCACGCTGGACGTGCCGGTGCTGAACGGGGTGGATCTCGACGTGGCGCGCGGAGAGAGTGTGGCCATCGTCGGTGCGTCCGGTTCGGGCAAGAGCACGCTGCTGCACCTGCTGGGCGGACTGGATACCTTCGACAGTGGCAGCGTCACCCTGCTCGGCCAGGATGTCGCCGCCATGGACGAGACGCAGCGCGGGGCCCTGCGCAATCGCTCGCTCGGCTTCGTCTACCAGTTCCACCACCTGCTGCCTGAATTTACCGCACTGGAGAACGTCGCCATGCCGCTGCTGATCCGCGGCATGAAGCCACAAGAGGCGCACCCGCAGGCTGCCGCCATGCTGGAACAGGTGGGACTCGGTCACCGCATCCGCCACCTGCCCACTGAACTCTCCGGCGGCGAGCGTCAGCGCGTGGCCGTGGCACGCGCGCTGGTCACCCGCCCGGCCTGCGTGATGGCGGACGAACCCACCGGCAACCTCGACCGTAACAGCGCCGCCGCGCTGTTCGAACTGATGCTCAGTCTCAACACCGAGATGCACACCAGTTTCATCATCGTCACCCATGACCTGGAACTGGCGGCCCGTATGCAACGCCGCCTGCATCTGGTGGATGGGGTGCTGGCGACGACATGAGGTACGGCGCAGGCCTGTTGAGCCTGTTCCTGTTGCCGCTCTGCGCACTGGCGCAACCGGTCTCATTGAGCGGACGCGTGCTGGAATCCGGAACCGAAAGACCCTTGCCCGGCGTGACGCTGAGTCTGCCCGAGTCCGGCCTTTCCGTGCGCAGCGACGATACCGGGCGCTATCGCCTCGACTTCGAAACCGATGCCGCGCAGCTGCAACTGGAGATACACGATGAAGGGCGGCATGAGGCACGCACGCTGGCGCTGCCGGTCTCTGCCGACATGCGCCAGGACATCGTGCTGCGCCGTCTGTCCATGTTGCGCGAAATCGAGGTGATAGCTGAGCGCAGCCCGGACCGAGTCGCCAAGACCGCCATCAGCGGCCGTCAGCTGGGACGCATCGCCGGCAGCGGCGGCGACCCCATGGCCGGCCTGCAGGCATTGCCGGGCGTGGCCACCCCGCCCTTCGGCAACGCACCGGCAGTACGTGGCTCCGCCCCCGGCGACAACGCCTATTACGTGGACAGCCTGCCGGCGCGCCACATCTTCCATGCGGTCGGCATCAGCGTGTTCGACGACGATCTGGTGCGCGACTTCAATCTCTACAGCGCCGCCTTCCCGCCGCACTACCGCAACGTGACCGGCGCCGTCATCGATGTCGCGCTGCGCGACCCCAGGCGTGACCGCCTGCATGGCAAGGCGGAAGCCGGCCTCCTGTCTGCCAGCGCATCGCTCGAAGGACCCGTGAACGACCGGCAGTCCTTCCTGTTCTCGGTGCGGCGCAGCTTTGCCGACCTGCTGGTGAAGCAGGTCGAGGACAAAGGCATCACCGTACAGCTGCCGGTGTATCACGATTATCAGGCGAAGTACCTGTGGGACCTCGGCGAGTCGGGCAAGCTCACTTTCCACCTGCTGGGCGCGACTGACTCGGTCAGGCTGAACGTCGGCAACGGTTCCGACTTGGCCGCCCAGCAACCGGTACTGGTCGGCGACCTCGTCTTCGACCAGCGCGACACGATGCAGGCGGCGACCTGGGACAGCCTGCTGGCCGGCGAGATCTACAACAAGCTGTCCGTACAGCATTACAGTTCGGATGCAGCCAACAGCGTGGGCAACGCGGGGCGTCTCTCCTTGCAGCAGGATGGCTGGCAACTGCACGAGCAGATGACCCTGCCGCACGGCGCGGCGGATGAACTGACCGTGTCCGGCAACCTGGAGCAGATCCGCGTGACCGTGGATGCCAACCTCAAGAACGCGACCTGCACCCAGTTCAACCCCGCCTGTGACCTGACCTCCGCACAGCAAGTGCAATTGCAGGACAGTTACAGCCTCCGCAGCTGGCGCATCTGCGCGCCGACCACGGCGTGCTGGGCGTGACTCACCGGATGCCGCAGGGCTGGTCGATCAAGTCAGAGACCTATCTCAAGCGCTTCCGCGACCTCGTGGTCGACGATGCGACCCTGAACTAATGTGAACGGCGGCAGCGGCAAGGCCTACGGCGTGGA
>JBBIGX010000194.1:0-3225 GCA_037447315.1 Gallionellaceae bacterium
TGCGCACGCCCAAGCCGGGACCGGGGAACGGATGACGATAGATCATGTCGGCGGGCAGGCCGAGCGCGATGCCCAACTCGCGTACTTCGTCCTTGAACAGTTCGCGCAATGGTTCCAGCAGTTTCAGGTGCATGGATTCCGGCAGGCCGCCCACGTTGTGGTGGCTCTTGATGGTGTGCGCCTTCTTGGTCTTGGAACCGGCAGATTCGATCACATCGGGATAGATGGTGCCCTGCGCCAGCCACTTCGCGCTCTTTAGCTTCGCCGACTCGCGCTGGAACACCTCGACGAACTCGCGGCCGATGATCTTGCGCTTCTGTTCCGGATCGCTCACGCCGGCGAGGCGCTTCATGAACTCCTCGCTGGCATCGACGCGGATGACCCTCATCTTCAGGTTCTGCGCGAAGGTCTCCATCACCTGGTCGCCTTCATGCAGACGCAGCAGACCGTTGTCCACGAACACGCAGGTCAGCTGGTCACCGATGGCGCGGTGAATCAGCGCCGCCGCCACCGAGGAATCCACGCCGCCTGACAGGCCGAGGATGACTTCTTCATCTCCGACCTGCGCGCGTATCTTCGCGACGGCTTCGGCGATGTAGTCCGGCATGTTCCAGTCCTGGCCACAGCCGCAGATGTCGTGCACAAAACGGCCGATGATGGCCTTGCCCTGATGGGTGTGGGTGACTTCGGGATGGAACTGCACCGCATAAAAGCGGCGCGTTTCATCCGCCATGGCGGCGAACGGCGTGGCTTCGTTGGAGGCGATAGCGGTAAATCCGGGTGGCAAGGCAGTGACCTTGTCGCCGTGGCTCATCCACACGTCGAGCAGCCCATGACCTTCGGCATTGCTGCGATCCTGGATGCCCTCGAACAGTTTCGAGTGGCCATGCGTGCGCACGGCGGCATAACCGAACTCGCGCACACGGCCAGACTCGACCTTGCCGCCCAGCTGCACCGCCATGGTCTGCATGCCGTAGCAGATGCCAAGCACCGGCACGCCGAGCTGGAACACCACATCCGGCGCCTTGGGCGTCTCGTCCTCGTACACCGAGTTCGGACCGCCGGACAGGATGACGCCGGCCGGCTGGAACGCACGGATGTCGGCCTCGCTCATGTCCCAGGGGTGCAGTTCGCAATAGACATGCGTCTCGCGCACACGGCGGGCGATGAGCTGGGTGTACTGCGAACCGAAATCGAGGATGAGTATCTTTTTATGGGACATGGCGTTGACAGGCCTGCTGACGCGGGCCTGCTGGACATTAATCGATGTGGTAGTTAGGCGCTTCTTTGGTGATCTGCACGTCATGCACGTGCGATTCACGGATGCCTGCCGAGGTGATCTCCACGAACTCCGCCTGGGCGTGCACGGTCGGGATATCCTTGCAGCCGAGGTAGCCCATGCTGGCGCGCAGACCCCCGAGCAGCTGATGGATCACGGCCAGCACACTGCCCTTGTAGGGCACGCGACCTTCGACACCTTCCGGCACCAGCTTGTCGTTGTTGCCTTCGGTATCCTGGAAATAACGGTCCTTGGAGCCCTGCTGCATCGCGCCCAGCGAGCCCATACCACGATAGGACTTGTAGGAGCGGCCCTGGAACAGTTCGATCTCGCCCGGTGCTTCCTCAGTGCCAGCGAACAGGCCGCCCAGCATCACACTGTTGGCGCCGGCCGCGATGGCCTTGGCGATATCGCCGGAGAAGCGCACACCACCGTCGGCGATCAGCGGCACACCGCTGCCCGCCAACGCTTCTGCCACGTTATGGATGGCGGAGATCTGCGGCACGCCCACTCCCGCCACCATGCGCGTGGTGCAGATGGAGCCGGGGCCGATGCCGACCTTGACCGCATCCGCGCCGTGATCGACCAGCGCCCTGGCTGCAGCGGCCGTGGCGATGTTGCCACCGATGACATCGATCTGCGGGAAGTTCTTCTTGACCCATTGCACGCGGGAAAGCACACCCTGCGAATGACCGTGCGCGGTATCCACCACCAGCACGTCCACACCGGCCTCGACCAGCAGCGCGACACGCTCTTCCGTCCCCTCGCCCACCCCCACCGCCGCGCCCACGCGCAGGCGACCCAGGTTGTCCTTGCAGGCATTCGGATGTTCGGTAGACTTCAGGATGTCCTTGACGGTCATAAGACCGCACAGCTCGAATGCATCGTTCACCACCAGCACGCGCTCGATGCGGTGCTTGTGCATCAGGCTGCGCGCCTCGTCATGGCTGGCATTCTCGTTGACCGTGATCAGGCGATCTTTCGGCGTCATGATGTTGCTGATCGGCTGGTCGAGGTTGTTCTCGAAGCGCAGGTCGCGGTTGGTGACGATGCCCACCACCTTCTTGCCCTGCAATACCGGCAGGCCGGAGATCTTGTGCTGGCGCGTCAGGTTGAGTACGTCGCGCACCGTCATGTCCGGGGTGATGCTGATCGGGTCCTTGACCACGCCGCTCTCGAAGCGTTTGACGCGGGAAACATGCGCGGCCTGCTCCTTCGCCGTCATGTTCTTGTGGATGATGCCGATGCCACCCTCCTGGGCCAGCGCGATGGCAAGAAGCGCCTCGGTGACGGTATCCATCGCTGCCGACAGCAGCGGGATGTTCAACTGGATGTTGCGGGAAAGGCGGGTACGCAGGCTGACATCACGCGTCAGCACGTCGGAGTGCGCAGGAAGCAGCAGGACATCGTCGAAAGTGAGAGCTTTTTGGGTGATACGCATGGAACCTTCCTCCGCAAAGCGCGCATTATAGCAAAACTGGCCGCAGCATCCGCCGCGCCGTACATGTTTCATCCCCGGTTTTTATGCCCCATCACATAGATGATGTGTTCGAAGAACAGCTCGCACCAGTCCATGTCGCAACCATTCAGCGTCTGCAGCAACTTGTTGACCTCGGCCAGCGGCCAGTTCGGATTGACCGAGACCAGTTTCTCGATCGGGTAATACGGCAGCAGTGCCTGGATCTTTTCGGCACGCTTCCTGACGCCGGCCAGCATCAGCGCAAGGTCGTTGTCCTGTTCGGCGCCGCCCGTCATATCGCCATACTGTTTGGGATGGTCACGCGTGTATGCGATAAACTGGTTGAGCGCGTAATAGAACTCGCCTTCGTTGTTCTGTGTCACCTGGTCGCCCAGCATATAGGGAAAGACCGAAAGCTCAAGCCAGTAATAGTTCAGCTTGGGATTGCGCCATTTGCTGACCCCGACAAACCCCTGGCGCTCCTGCG
>JBBIGX010000195.1:0-3207 GCA_037447315.1 Gallionellaceae bacterium
TACGGCATGATCCTGCCGCCGCGCCACCTTTCCACCTGGAACATCGTCAAATACGTGTTCCAGCAGCACAACCTCACCTTCAAGGTTACGCTCGAAGCCGGCGGCTGGGAGGTCATCAAGAAATATGTCGAGCTCGGCCTGGGCATCTCCATCGTCACGGCGATCTGTCTGACCGGCAGCGAAAAACTGAAGTGCATCCCGCTCAAGCAGTATTTCCCGCAACGGGGCTACGGCCTGGTGTTGCGCAAGGGCAAGTTCCTGTCGCCGCAGGCGCGGCGTTTCGTGGAGATCCTGCACGAGGTGTACGGCACCGCCCCGGCGCCTCAGTCAGATGATTAGGTCGCTTGACTTAATCATCTGACTGAAATATCGTCCGCTCCCCATTACCTGGATCCGGAGCGGCGGTGAACACCCCGAAGAAGCCCAGTTGTCCCCTGATGAACATGGCGCAGCGCCTGCTGGGCCATGCGCCCAGCTCGCAGGAAGAGACGCGCTGGCGTCTGTTGCAGGCCGCCTCCGAGGTGTTCGCCGAGGTCGGCTACCACGCGGCCACCACACGCGAGATCGCGCGCCGTGCCGGGGTCAACCTCGCCGCCATCCATTACCACTTCGGCGACAAGGCATCGCTCTACCGGGCGGTGTTCCAATTGCCCTTCCTCAACGAATGCAACACCTTCGCCGCCATCGACGTGGCGAGCGTGCCCCTGCATGACGCGCTGCAGGCCCTGTATGCCTGGATGTTCCCGCCGGCGGCGGAGGAAGACCCGATGCTGCGTCAATTCATGCGCCTGCATGCGCGCGAGGAAGGCGAACCCAGCGGGGTGCTGGGCGACCTCATGGTGCAGTCACTGGCACCCAGCCATGAACGGCTGGTGGCGTTGCTGTGCCGCGAACTGGGCTTGGCAGCGCCGGATGACGACGTGCAGCGCCTGGCGTTCAGCCTGTTCGGGCTGGCGACGGTCTATCACCATGGCGGTCACAGCATGGTCAAGGCGTATGCGCCGCAGCTGCTGAAAGGAGCGGCCGCCCACGAGACGATGGTGGAGCGGCTGGTGGGATACGCGCTGGCGCTCATCGATGGCGAGCGGGCGCGGCGCAAGGCATAACCAAAGGAACGCACATGATGAAGACACGACTCCTCGACAACAAGACGCTGCACATCAAGCTGGCGGCGGCCACGCTGCTGCTGGGCGGCGGGATGCTCTGGTTCGGCAGCCACGGCGCGGCGGAAGAAGGTGCGACCGTGCCGGCAGCAGGCGGCCGCCCGGCGCTCACGGTGCGCACCGCTGTGCTGCGCGAGGACATATGGTCGGAGACGCTGGCCGCGAACGGCAGCATTCTGCCCTGGCAGGAAGCCATCATCGGTTCGCAGCTGCAGGGCGTGCGCATCGCCGAAGTGAAGGTCAGCATCGGTGACCATGTGAAACGCGGCGACGTGCTGGCGACGCTGGACAACGCCATCCGCCGCGAGGGCGAGGAGATGCCGCAAGGCAAGATCCTGGCACCGGACGATGGCGTGATCTCTTCCGCCAGCGCCAATGTCGGTTCCATGCCGCAGGCGGGCGTCGAACTGTTCCGCCTGATCCGCAAGGGCCGTCTGGAGTGGCGTGCCGAGTTGACCGCGGACGAACTGATGCGCCTGCGGCGCGGCATGAAGGCGCGCGTCACCCTGTCCGGCGGGCGCACCCTGCGCGGCACGGTGCGCGCGATCTCGCCCGCGGTCGATCCGCGCACACGCTACGGCTATGCGCTGGTAGCGCTGGAAGAGAGCAGCGGGATCATCGCCGGCGCGTTCGCGCGCGGCACCTTCGATGTCAGCGGTGCGCGCAAGGTGCGCTGGCTGCCGCCGTCGGCCGTGATGCAACGCGGGGATCTCACCTATGTGCTGGTGGTGGACGCGCAGGGCCGCGTGCACGAGCGCGAAGTGAGGACCGGCCAGCGCAACGGCGCGAAAGTCGAGATCCTGCAGGGCCTGCAATCCGGCGAGGCGGTGGTGGAGAGTGGCGGCCCGTTCCTGACCGAGGGCGATCTGGTCCAGGTCATCAAACAATAAGCGGCCGCCGATCTTCCCGGTCCGCCGACGCATACAACGAACGAGGCATTCATGAACGTCTCCGCATGGTCCATCCGCAATCCCATCCCGGCACTGCTCGGTTTCACGCTGCTCGGGTTCATGGGGCTCGCCGCCTTCAAGGCGATGAAGATCCAGCTGTTCCCCGATATCGACCTGCCCATGATCACGGTGTCGGCGTCGCTGCCGGGCGCCTCGCCCGACCAGATGGAGGCGGAGGTGGCACGCAAGATCGAGAACGCGCTGGCCAGCGTCCAGGGGCTGAAGCACATCTATACCCAGGTGAAGGATGGCAGCGCGGTCATCTCCGCCGAGTTCCGCCTCGAACGCGATTCGCGAGAGGCACTGGAAGACGTGCGCTCCACGGTGTCACGCATTCGCGGCGACCTGCCGCGCGAGATGCTGGACCCGGTGGTCAACAAGGTGGAGCTGAGCGGCAAGCCGCTGCTGACCTACACCATCGCGGCGCCTGGTATGAGCGAGGAAGAGTTGTCCTGGTATGTGGAGAACGACATCGCGAAACTGCTGCTGGGCGTGAAAGGCGTGGGCGCGGTCAACCGGGTCGGGGGCGTGACGCGCCAGGTGCGCGTCGAGCTCGATCCGGTGAAGCTGTTGGCGCTCAACCTGACGGCCGCCGAAGTCTCGCAGCGTCTGCGCGAGATCCAGCAGGAAGCGCCGGGTGGACGTACTGACCTCGGCGGGCTGGAGCAGTCGGTGCGCACGCTGGCGACCGTGAAGAGCGCGGCAGAACTGGCGCAGATCGAGATCGGCCTGAAGGACGGGCGCAGCGTGAGATTGGAGCAGGTAGCGGATGTCAGCGACACCATCGCCGAGCGGCGTTCCGCCGCACTGCACAACGGCAAGCCGGTGGTGGGGTTCGAAGTCATCCGTTCGCTTGGTGCCAGCGACGTGGCGGTGGCTGACGGCGTGGCGAACGCGCTGCGGCAGCTCAAGGAGAAGCGTCCCGACATCGAGACCGAGCTGGTGTTCACCACCGTCGAGACGGTGCGCGAGGCGTACCAGGGTTCGATGGAGATGATCTTCGAGGGCGCTGCGCTGGCCGTGATCGTGGTCATCTTCTTCCTGCGCAACGCACGCGCCACCATCGTGGCGGCGACTGCGCTGCCGCTGGCGAT
>JBBIGX010000196.1:0-3189 GCA_037447315.1 Gallionellaceae bacterium
TGCTGCATGACCCGGAGCAGAGACTAAAGATGGGGAATCAGGCGAGGAGCCGGGTCGAGCGCTTGTTCAGTGCCGACGTGCTGTATCAGGCGTTGCGCGCAAAATACTTCGAGCTCGCAAGGAAGGCAGGAATGGTGATGGGAGAAGAGAGATGAACCTGCTGGTCACTGGCACCACGGGCTTTGTCGGACGCGCCTTGTGCACGGAGGCGGCTGCGCGCGGCCAATTTGTGCGGCGCGCTCTGCGCAGCATGGAGGCCGGCGCTGCGATGGATGACCGTGCGGTCGGCAACATCGATGCACAGACCGACTGGCGCACCGCATTACAGGATATCGATGCCGTCATCCATCTCGCCGCGCGTGTGCATGTGATGCACGAGACGGCTTCCGATCCACTCTCGGCGTTCCGCGAGGTCAATGTGAGCGGCACGGAACGTCTTGCGCGACAGGCTGCTGCGGCGCGTGTGAAGCGGCTGGTGTATGTCAGCAGCATCAAGGTGAACGGTGAATCGACCGCGGCCGGTCAGGCGTTCCGCGAGAGCGATGCGCCGCGGCCGCTGGATCCTTATGGCATCTCGAAATGGGAGGCCGAGCAGGCATTGCACCGCATCGCGGCCGAGACCGGGCTGGAGGTCGTCATCGTGCGTCCGCCGCTGGTCTATGGCCCTGGAGTGAAGGGGAATTTCGCGCAGATGCTGCAAGTATTGCGCCGCGGCATCCCCCTGCCGCTGGCTTCTGTGCGCAACCAGCGCAGCCTGCTCTATCTCGGCAATCTGGTGGATGCGCTGCTGCTGTGCGCTACGCATCCCGCTGCCGCCGGGCGGACCTATCTGGTGAGCGACGGCGAGGATATATCCACGTCCGACCTGTTGCGTGCGCTGGGCGAGGCGATGGGGCGGCCGGCGCGCTTGTTCCCTTTCCCCGCCGGCCTGCTGATGGGGGCGGCTGCGCTATTGGGCAGGCGCGGACAGGCCGAGCGTCTGCTCGGCTCGTTGCGCATCGACAGCGGTAGAATACGGCGCGAGCTGGATTGGCAGCCACCCTTTACCGTGCAGCAAGGTTTGCAGCGCACGGCCCAGTGGTACCGCGACCATGCCTGAACTGTCCGTCATCCTCATCACCCAGAACGAAGCCGCCAACATCCGCGCCTGCCTGGAGTCGGTGGCGTTCGCCGATGAGGTCATCGTGGTCGATTCCGGCAGCACAGATGACACGGTTGCCATTGCGCGCATGATGGGTGCCAAGGTGTATGAGCATGACTGGCCCGGCTTCGGGCCGCAGAAGAATCGCGCACTGGCGTATGCGACGGGCGACTGGATCTTTTCCATCGATGCCGACGAGCGGGTGACGCCGGAATTGCGCGCCGAGCTGCAGCAGGCGATGCGCGCGGCGCAGGCGGACGGGTATTTCTGTCCGCGCCTGTCGCAGTACTGCGGAACGTTCATCCATCACAGCGGCTGGTATCCGGACTATGTGTTGCGCTTGTTCAAACGCAGCAAGGGGCGTTTCTCGGACAGTCTGGTGCATGAGAGTGTGCAACTGGAAGGCCGCAGCGCGAAACTCAGATCACCGCTGCTGCATTACAGCTACCTCGACCGGGACGATGTGGAGCGCAAGGTGGCCCACTATTCCGATGCCGCTGCACGGCAGATGCATGCAGCCGGCAAACGCACCAGCCTGCTGCGTGCCGCGCTCAGTGCGGGGTGGGCCTTCGTGCGCACTTACATCATTCGGCTCGGGGTGCTGGACGGACGCGCCGGCTGGGGCATCGCCGTGATGAATGCGCGCACCACCTGGCTCAAATACCGCAAGCTGGCGGCGCTCAACGCGGCAGATTCTTAGCCCAGCGCGCGCTTGATGCGGCTGCGCAGCATCTGCCAGCGCAGTTCGCGCGTGTCTTCCGGTTCAGCCAACGTCAGTCCTTGCGCAGGTTGGCCGCGGCGCAGGTAATAGCGGTCGAACACCGACTGGCGCAAGCCCCACTTCATCAGGAACTGGCGGCCGCCGTCGTTCTTCTTCACCTTGCCGGTGGATTTGCACTGGAAGTGGTAGACGAAGGAATCGCCCACGCCGAGGAACACGCGGCAACCCGCGTGCCACAGCTTCATCGAGAAATCGTTGTCGCTGCTCATGCCGGGCGAGAATTCGCTGCTGTAACCGCCCACCTTGAACCACCAGCGTTTGCTCACCAGCGTCGGCGGCCAGGTCGCGCCCAACCAGTCCGGCTTGCGGATGTTCGGCAAGTCTTTCAGCAAGCGCGCTTCATCGAAGTTCTCAGCCTCGGTGCCGTAGGCGCCCACCACCACGCAGGGATTGCCTGTGTCGCGCGGTTCGATCATGGTGCCAGAGAGCATGAACAGGTCGCTATCGAGTTGCTTGAGCCTGTTTACCAGCGCCGTATCCCAGCCGGGGCAACAGTACATGTCGTCATTCAAATACAGGATGTAGTCCTGCGTGGCATGCATGGCAGCCTCGTTCACCGCCAGACAGATGCCGATGTTGCCCGGCGAGGCGGTGTGCGTCAGCCCTTCTGCGCGCACCCAGTCCAGCGTGCCGTCGCTGCCGTCGTTCACATGCACGATGATCTGGTGGGCGAAGGCCGAGTTCTGGCGGATGCTGCGCACGCACAGTTGCAGCAGCGGCAGGTTGTTCCAGGTGGGGATGATGATGGAGAACATGGTCACCTCAGGGTTTGCGCGCACGGATCAGCACGTTCTGTCCGGTGTGCGGTTGCGTTGCCTGCGCGCGCTGTTCGCGCAGCTCCTTGTCGTGGCTCCAGGCCAGTGTTGCCAGCCTGTGCCAGGCGCTGCCCGGCCCGCCTTCGGCGATCTCGCGGCTCACGCGATAGACCACGGCCGAACCGGCAGAGCAGGTGCGCGCTTCCACGATCTCGAACCCGGTCGCGCGGGTGAGTGCGGCCAGCGCTTCCACGGTGAACAGTTGCAGGTGGCGCGGGGCTTCCCAGCCGCGCCAGCTCGCACCGAACTCGGCGGCCCCCAGGCTCGTCGCGTTCGGCGTGGTCATCACCAACAGGCCGCCCGGCTTCAGCAGGCGCAGGCACTCGCGCAACGTGGCCTTGGGGTCGTACAGGTGCTCGATGGCCTGGCTCAGCGTAATGGCGTCGAAGCTGGCAGCCGGCAGCGCGCACTGCGGCAGGTCGCCCACGTGCGTCTCGATGCCGTAGCGTTCG
>JBBIGX010000197.1:0-3179 GCA_037447315.1 Gallionellaceae bacterium
GCCGATCTGTCCTAGGCGCTGCGATACCCAGGGCGCGATGAGGAAAGTCAGCCATACGGTCAGGCTCAATGCCGCCAGCACCAGTGCCATCACGCCATAGTGCCCGGTGCCATCCGCCTTGTGCGCATCGACAATGACTGTGCTGATGGTGCCGGGGCCGGCCAGCAATGGCGTGGAGAGCGGCACGATGGCGATGGATTGTGTCGCCTCGGTGTCGTCGCCCGGCGCGGGCGGCGGCTTGTGGCCGATCAGCATGTTGACCGACATCAGCAGCAACAGGATGCCGCCGGCCGTGCGGAAGGAATGGATGCTGATGCCGAAGAAGGACAGGATGGCTTCGCCCAGCAGCAGTGCGGCGAGCAGCAGGCCGAACACGGTGAGCGAGGCCATGCGCCCCACGCGCTCGCGTTTCTGGGCCGACATGCCGGTAGTGAGCGCGATGATGATCGGGATGATGCCGACCGGATCGATGATCGCGAACAGGCTGATGAAGATCTTGGCGTATTCGGAGAATTCGAGCATCGCGCGATTCAGTCGATGTAGTCCACCAGCTGTCCCACCGCCATGCGCAGGCGGCGCGACAGGCTGATGGCGATGGCGCGGATGATGCGTGCGGCCATGCGGCCATGTTCTTCCAGCATCTTGTCCAGTGCTTCCTTCGACAGCGTGAGCAGCACGCTGTCTTCGGCCGCTTTGCAGGTGGCCGAGCGGCGCTCGCCATCCAGCACCGCCATTTCGCCGAATGCGCGCCCGTGCCCGAGGGTCACCATCTCGATCAGTTCTTCGTTTTGGTTGGCCTTGATCACTTCCACGCTGCCCGCGTGCACGATGCACATGAAGGTGCCGATGTCGCCTTCGTTGAAGATGATCTCGCCGCGCGCGACCTTGGTGATGCTGAAATAGTGCGCGGCGGCGCGCAATTCGGCCGGCGGCAGGTGTTTGAACAGGCCGCAGTCGATCAGCATGGAGCTGATATCTTCGAGCAGGGCGGATGGGACGGCCATTGTGCGCGGCAGGGTGGTTTGAAGTGCGGCGGAAGTTACACCGTATAATCGGGCGAATCAACTTCATCGCCCGTTGCCGTGAACCGACTCGCTGTTGCACCCTTCATCCAGCCCCTGCTTGCCGGTGTGCTCGCCGTGTTCGCCTTTGCGCCCTTCGGCCTGTTTCCGCTGGCGGTGCTGTCCCTGTTGCTGCTGTTCCGGGGCTGGTTGCGCTGCGAACGGCCGGGGCAGGCGGCTGGGTCCGGTTTCGCCTTCGGCATGGGGCTGTTCAGTTTCGGCGTCGGCTGGATCTATATCGCACTGCACGATTACGGTTACATGCATCCCGTGCTGGCAATCGTTGCCACGCTGCTGTTCGCGGCCTTCATCTCCTTGCCGCTGGCGCTGGCGGGCTATCTGCAGGCGCGCTGGCGCCTTGCGCCAGAGGTGCGGGTACTGCTGGTGATGCCGGCCGCCTGGGTGTTGGCCGAATGGGTACGCGGCGGGATGTTCACCGGTTTCCCCTGGCTGGTGTTCGGTTATGCGCAGACCCCGCCCAGCCCGCTGGCCGGCTACGCGCCGCTGCTCGGCGTGTACGGGGTGTCACTGGCGGTGGCGGTCAGCGCAGGCCTGCTGTTCCTTCTGGCGTTGCGACGCAGGGAAGGGGCGGGGAAGGCGGTTCTCGCGGCTTTGGGTGTGCTCTGGCTGGCGGGAGTGTTGTTGCATCAGGTGGCCTGGACGCAGCCGGATGGTGAGCCGTTCAAGGTCGCTCTGTTGCAGGGCAATATCGCGCAGGACGAGAAGTTTGCGCAGGAACAGCTGGTCGGTACGCTGGAGACCTACCGGCGGCTGGCGCAGGGCAGCGATGCGCGCCTCATCGTGATGCCGGAAACGGCCTTGCCCATGCTGCGTCACAACGTGCCGGACTATTATCAAGCGGTGCTCAGCGACCATGTGCGGCAGACCGGCGGCGACATTCTCGTCGGCGCATTCGAGAAGGAAGAAGGGCGTTACTACAACAGCGTGTACACGCTCGGCAGCGCTCCGAGCCAGCATTACCGCAAGGACCACCTCGTGCCTTTTGGCGAATTCATCCCGCTGCGCGGCCTGTTCGGCCGGTTCATCAACGAAGTGCTGGACATCCCCATGGGCGATCTTGCCCGCGGCGGTGCATACCAGCCGCCGCTGGCCGTCGCCGGGCAGCAGGTCGCGGTGAACATCTGCTACGAGGACGCTTTCGGCGAGGAGATCATCCGTGCGCTGCCGCAGGCGACGCTGCTGGTCAACGTCACCAACGATGCATGGTATGGCGATTCGCATGCGGCGGAGCAGCACAACCAGATGGCGCAACTGCGCGCGCTGGAGACGGGGCGCATGTTGTTGCGCGCCACCAACACCGGTGTCACCTCCGTCATCGGCAAGGACGGGAACATCCAGGCTTTGCTGCCGCAGTTCGAGGAGGGCGTGCTGACGGCGGAAGTGCGCGGTCATATCGGTGCCACGCCCTATGTGCGCTGGGGTAATGCGGCAGTGCTGCTGTTGCTGGCGGCGATGCTGGTTCTCGCCTGGCGCTGGCGGGGGCGATGAGCTGGGTGTGCTATCTGCTGCAGTGCGCCGACGGCAGCCTTTACTGCGGCATCACCAACGACCTGGACAAGCGCCTTGCCACGCACAATGCGGGCGAGGGAGCGAAATACACGCGCAGCCGCTTGCCGGTGACGCTGGTTTACAGCGAGGCTTGCGTAGATCGTTTGCTCGCCTTGAGGCGCGAACGGGAGATCAAGGCCCTGCCGCGCACCGCCAAACTGGCCTTGTGCAGGGTGACGAAAGTCGGGGAAAACCCGTAAAATGCGCGCCTTCGTATATTTTGCCGGGCATCATCCATGAGCATCCCAGGTTCCAAGCCGACCTTTCAGCACATCATCCTGACCCTGCAACAGTTCTGGGACAAGCAGGGCTGCGCACTGCTGCAGCCTTACGACATCGAGGTCGGCGCCGGCACCTTCCACACCGCGACCTTCCTGCGCGCGATCGGGCCCGAGCCGTGGCGCGCGGCCTACGTGCAGCCCTCGCGCCGACCGAAGGACGGGCGCTACGGCGACAATCCCAACCGCCTGCAGCACTACTACCAGTACCAGGTGGCGCTGAAGCCCTCGCCGCCGGACATCCAGGACCTGTACCTGCAGTCGCTCGCCG
>JBBIGX010000198.1:0-3158 GCA_037447315.1 Gallionellaceae bacterium
GAGCAAGCAGTTCTATCACTGCTTCGGCTGCGGCGCACACGGCACCGCCATCGGTTTCGTGATGGAACACACCGGCATGGGTTTCGTTGAGGCGGTGGAGGAGCTGGCGAAAGGCCTCGGTCTCGAGGTGCCGCGCGAAGCTTCGAACGCGCCGCAACACAAGGTCGCGCCCGACCTGTACGAGTTGATGCAGAACGCCATGCGCTACTACCGCGAGCAACTCAAGCAGTCGCCGCGCGCCATCCAGTATCTCAAGGGGCGCGGACTCTCCGGCGAGGTCGCCGCGCGTTTCGGCATCGGCTATGCGCCGGATGACTGGCAAAACCTCAAGGCTGCCGTGCCGGACTATCAGGACAGGTCGCTGGTCGAGACCGGGCTTGTCATCACCAATGACGAGGGCAAGCGCTACGACCGCTTCCGCGACCGCATCATGTTCCCTATCGTCAACGTGCGCGGCCAGGTCATCGGCTTCGGCGGGCGCGTGCTGGACAAGGGCGAACCCAAATACCTGAATTCACCCGAGACCACGCTGTTCGAAAAGGGACACGAACTCTACGGCCTGTTCCAGGCGCAGAAGGCCATTCGTGCGCAGCAGCGCGTGATCGTGGTAGAGGGGTACATGGATGTGGTGGCGCTGGCGCAGCACGGTGTCGAATATGCCGTTGCCACGCTGGGTACTGCTACCACCCCGTTCCATGTGCAGAAACTGTTGCGCCTCGCTGACCAGATCGTGTTCTGCTTCGACGGCGACCGCGCCGGCCAGAAAGCCGCCTGGCGCGCGCTGGAGAACGCCTTGCCGCATCTGCAGGACGGCAAGCGCCTCGGCTTCCTGTTCCTGCCGGAAGAGCATGATCCCGACACCTACATTCGCGAATACGGTCGCGAGGCGTTCGAGCAGGAGCTCGACCACTCGCTGCCGTTGTCTGGTTATCTGCTGCGCCAGCTCACCGCCGAGATCGACCTGAAGACGCAGGAAGGGCGGAGCGCGTTGCTGAAGAACGCACAGCCGCTGGTCACTGCCATCACTGCACCGACCACCGCGCTGCTGTTGCGTAAAGAGGTGGCTGCGCTGGCGGGTGTCGAGCAGTCGGAGCTGGAAGCGCTGTGGTCCATCAAGCCGATCACTGCACCGCAACGGCCGGCACCGCAAAAAGCCAGACGCAGCGCACCTTCTGGTCTGCGCCCCATGCTCCGTTGCCTGGTGATGAGGCCGGACTTGGCGCGTCAGCTGCCGGACGGATTCCTCGCCGGCGGTGAAACGGGGGGAGAAGGCGCTGCCATTGCGGCCCTGGTCGAATGGATGAAGGAGTCCGCCGAGGCATTCAGCACTGCCGCGCTGATCCAGCATTTCCAGGGCACAGTGCACGAACCCGCTTTCAAGGCAGTGCAGGGCGACATCATGCATCTGGGTGAGGATTTCGACATCGAGGCCGAATTCCGGGGGCTGCTGCGCAAGATTGAGCGCGAGGCGGTGGAGGCTGAGATGTCGGCATTGCTTGCCAAGGGGTTGGCCGGGATGAGTCTTGCCGAACGCGAGCGGCATGAGCAGCTCAAACGGGCTCTGCAGCAATTGAAAGCTCCGCCGGATTGAGTGTGGTGTGCGGCAGGCACGGTACTTGCGTCAGGCTGTCGGGAGCTAAAACGCAGCTAACCTTCGGAAAAGTTGTAGAAATCTGCTATAATCCGCTCCCTTTTGGTGGCCGCTTGGGCGGCTGTCGGCAAATCAATCTAAATTCTGGGAACCGAGCATGGCGACTCAGCAAAAAAAGAAACCTTCTTCCACTACCAGCAGTAAGAAAAGCAAGCCCGTGGCAAAAAAAGAAGAAACCGGCACAGTGGCGGCCAACACTGGCAAGAGTTCCAGCGCGAAGGCCAAAGCGGCTGAAACAGCCGTCAAGCCGACGGACAACACGCAAGACATCGAAGAACGCAAGACGCGCCTGAAGGCGCTGATCCTGCTCGGCAAGGAGCGCGGTTATCTGACCTATGCCGAGATTAACGACCATCTGCCGGACATGCTCGAAGTGGAGCAGGTCGAGGGCGTGGTCAGCATGATCAACGACATGGGCATCACCGTGTGCGATGTGGCGCCGGATGCCGAATCACTGGTGATGAACGAGGTGCCGCCGCCGGTGGCGGATGAGGATGCCGCTGCCGAAGCAGAAGCGGCCATCTCTACGGTTGACTCCGAGTTCGGCCGTACCACCGACCCGGTGCGCATGTACATGCGTGAAATGGGCGTGGTCAACCTGCTCACCCGCCAGGATGAGATCGAGATTGCCAAGCGCATCGAGGACGGTCTGAAGCACATGATCCAGGCGATCTCCGCCTGCCCCGCGACCATCGCGGAGATACTGGCACTGGCCGAGAAGATTGCCAAGGACGAGATGCGTGTGGATGAGCTGATCGATGGTTTCGTCGATGGTGAAGACGAGGCGAAGATCGGCAGCGACGATGAAGAGCATGATGGTGCCGATGAGGATGCAGACTCCGAGGGCGATGAAGCGGAGGATGAGGAGGAAGGCGACGAAGAAGCCGCCGCCGTTGCAGCCGCCAACCTGGCGCAGATGAAGGAAGATGCGCTTGCCCGCTTCGCGGTCATCGGCGACCTGTTCACCAAGATGGGCAAGGCCTACGAGAAGTACGGCTACCGCAGCAAACAATACAACAAGCTGCAACAGCAGATCTCGGAAGAACTCATGCAGTTCCGCTTCTCGGCGAAACAGGTCGACGCTCTGTGCGATACCATGCGCAAGATGGTGGAAGACGTGCGCACCTGCGAGCGCGCCATCCAGGAATTGTGCGTCACCAAGTCGCACATGCCACGCCAGCATTTCATCAAGTCTTTCCCGACCAACGAACTGAATCTGGATTGGGTGTATCGCGAGATTGCGGCCAAGAAGCCGTACAGCGAAGCGCTGGCGCGCAACGAAGCGGCCATCGTCGACCAGCAGAAACAGATGATCGCGTTGCAACAGCGTGTGGGCATCCCCATCGCCGACCTGAAGGAGATCAACCGCCAGATGACCAACGGCGAAGCCAAGGCACGTCGCGCCAAGCGCGAAATGATTGAGGCCAATCTGCGCCTGGTGATCTCCATTGCGAAGAAATACACCAACCGCGGCCTGCAGTTCCTGGATCTCATCCAGGAAGGCAAT
>JBBIGX010000199.1:0-3123 GCA_037447315.1 Gallionellaceae bacterium
CAGCGAGGATGAGGAGAGCTTCTTCGACCGCCACGATTTCAGCACCGAGGCCAACCCGCTCGAACTGCTGCAGGACGAGCGCTTCCGCAGCGCGCTGATCCAGGCCATCGAACGCCTGCCCGAGCGCGAGCGGCAGCTGATGGGCATGCACTATGAACAGGAGATGAACCTGCGCGAGATCGGTGAAGTGATGGGCGTATCCGAATCCCGCGTGTGTCAGCTGCACAGCCAGGCCGTGGCGCGCCTGCGCAGCGCCCTGCGGGGATATTGATGGACATACTCAGCCTGTTCGGACTGGTCGTGGCCGTCGCCGGCATCCTCGGCGGCCAGTTCCTGGAAGGCGGCGAGATCAATGTGCTGCTGCAGCTGGCGGCCTTCCTCATCGTGTTCGGCGGCACGCTGGGCGCGGTGATGGTGCAGCACCCGATGCACGTGTTCCTCAGCGGCATCAGGATGTCCAAGTGGGTGTTCGTCACCCCGAAGAACGAGGCGCAGCAGCTCATCTACCGCCTTACGGCCTGGGGCAATGCCGCGCGCAAGGACGGCATCCTGTCGCTGGAAGGCCAGATCAAGACGGTGAACGACCCCTTCGTGCAGAAGGGCCTGCAACTGCTGGTGGACGGCAACAGCGCCGAAAAGATACGCGAAGTGCTGGATGTCGACCTCAACAGCTACGAGACCCTGCGCTGGCAATCGGCGCGCGTGTGGGAAGCGGCGGCGGGCTACTCGCCGACCATCGGTATCCTGGGCGCGGTGCTGGGGCTGGTGCACGTGATGCAGAGCCTGGGCGAACCGGCCAAGCTGGGCGCGGGCATCGCCGTCGCCTTCATCGCCACCATCTACGGCGTGGGCTTCGCCAACCTGGTGTTTCTGCCCATCGCCGGCAAGCTCAAGATCCTCATCCAGCGCGAGGTGAACACGCGCGAGATGGTGATCGACGGGCTGTGCATGATCGCCAATGCGGAGAACCCGCATTTCATCGAGAACAAGCTCAAGGGTTACATCGCTTGACATGGCACGCCGCGCGAGACGACAGGGGCCGGACAATCACGAGCGCTGGATGGTCTCCTACGCCGACTTCATCACCCTGCTGTTCGCCTTCTTCGTGGTGATGTACGGCATCTCCTCGGTCAACGAGGGCAAATACAAGGTGTTCAGCGTCTCGATGACGCAGGCCTTCGGCACCCAGCAGGGCGCCGATCCCGGTACCGGCCTGAGCGAGGAAGAGAGGTACATGAAGGCGCTGGTCGAGCGACGCAACGCGCGTCTGGCCGAGAAGTTCATCAAACAGCAGGAACGCCTGAAGCGCCTGAGCGAGAACCTCAACGGCAAGCTCGCCGGCTTCGTCAGCAAGGGCGCAATGAGCATCACGCGCACCGAGCGCGGCGTTACCCTGGATATCAACGCCAGCCTGCTGTTCGAAGCGGGGCAGGCCAGCCTGCAACCGGCAGCGGTGGCGACCCTGACCGACGTGGCCAGGATTCTGGCGGAAGAGGAGATGCCGGTCGAGGTCGAGGGCTACACCGACAACCTGCCCATCGCCACCCTGCAGTTCCCGTCCAACTGGGAACTCTCTTCCGCCCGCGCCAGCAGCGTGGTGCGCCTGTTCATCGAGCAGGGCGTCGCCGCCGACCGACTCAAGGCCATCGGGCATGCCGACAATGCGCCCTTGGCCAGCAACGACACGCCGGAAGGCCGCGCGCGCAACCGTCGCGTGACGGTTACCGTGCTGGCCTTGCCGCCCGAAGCGCCGGCCACGAACGGCAACAGTTGATTACTGCAGCTTGCCGAGCAAGTGGCGCTGCAGGCCATGCACCAGGTTCTGCGTCAGTTCCGCCTGCAATTCTTCCAGTCCCGTTGTGATGCCTTGCTCGATGCACTGCGTCACGCGCAGCCCCTGGTAGCCGCAGGGGTTGATGCGGGAGAACGGTTCCAGGTCCATGTCCACGTTGAATGACAGGCCGTGGTAGCAGCAGCCATTCCTGATCTTCAATCCCAGCGCGGCGATCTTGGCATCGCCCACATAGACGCCGGGTGCATCGCGCCGGCTGTGCGCGGCCACGCCGTGTTCCGCCAGCAGGGCTATCACCGCTTGTTCCATCAGCGTCACCAGTTCGCGCACGTTGAGCCGCCAGCGGCCCAGGTCGAGCAGCAGGTAGAGCACGATCTGGCCGGGGCCGTGGTAGGTGACTTGCCCGCCGCGGTCGATCTGCACCACCGGGATGTCGCCCGGATTCAGCACATGCTCCGGCTTGCCGGCCTGGCCCTGGGTGTAGGTGGGCGGGTGTTGCAGCAACCAGATCTCGTCCACGGTGTGCGCCGTGCGCTCGGCGGTGAAGCGCTGCATCGCGCGCCAGGTCGGCACGTAGTCCACCAGCCCCAGCGCGCGGATGTGGATGGGTGGCGTCATAGGACCATCTTCACCATCGGATGTGAAGACAGCGTGCGGTACAGGTCATCCAGCTGTTCACGCGAGGTGACGCGCACGGTGCAGGTGAGGCTGAGGTATTTCGCGCTGCTGCTGGCGCGCATCTTGATGGTGGCGGCATCGAAGTCGGGGGCATGCTGCTGCACGGCTTCGGCCACGGCCTGTGCGAAGCCCTGTTGTGCGACGCCGAACACCTTGAGCGGGAAGTCGCAGGGATATTCGATCAGGGATTCCTTGGCTTCGCTCATTTGCGCATGACTTCCTGTTTGAAGGTCTGGTACAGCGCATACAGGCGCGCGAACATCGGGCCGGGCTTGCCCGTGCCGACCGGCTTGCCGTCCAGTGTGGTGATGGCCAGCACCTCGCGCGTGGAGGAGGTGAGCAGCAGTTCGTCCGCTGTCGCCAGTTCCTCTTTCATCACTTTGCGCACCTGATGCGGAATGTCGTGCGCCGCCGCGAGTTCCAGTACCACGTCGTAGGTGATGCCGGGCAGCATCAGGTGGTCCTTGGGCGGTGCCAGCAACACACCGTCCTTGACCACGAAGATGTTGCTGGCCGCGCCCTCGGTGAGGAAGGCGTCGTCGCGGATCATCACCGTCTCGGCGCAGCCGACATCCACTGCGGCCTGGCGTAGCAGGACGTTGGGCAGCAGCGAGATGGCCTTGATGTCGCAGCGCAGCCAGCGGTTGTCCTGC
>JBBIGX010000200.1:0-3105 GCA_037447315.1 Gallionellaceae bacterium
TCCTCCGGGGTCATGTGGAGCCGCGAGACCAAGCAGCGCATGCTCGAGCAGCTGTAAACGGGTATGGCACATGCGACGGCAGCCTTGCGGCTGCCGTTTTTTTTGAACGAAGGGAAGGCGATGCCCCATCCTGCAGTGCAGATACTGGTCTGGGTCACTCTGGCCATCGTGGCACAGGCGCTGCCCGCCGCTGGATTGCTGCTGATGCTGCCCCTGCTGCTGGGAGGGGCGGCCATGCTGGATGCACGCCAACTGATCCGCTTGCTGCGGCGCACCCGCTGGATCCTGCTCTCCCTGCTGTGGATCTATGCCTACACCACGCCTGGCAGTGGTTGGTTGCCGGAACTGGGGCGCTATTCGCCGACCATCGAAGGCATGGGCGAAGGGTGCATACAGTTGGGGCGTCTGCTCTCTATGCTGTCTGCGCTGGCGATCCTGCTGTCGCTGTTGTCGCAGGCGGAACTTATCAGCGGCATCCATGCGCTGGCATCCCCGTTGCGCTGGTTCGGCCTGTCGCGTGAGCGGGTGGCGGTGCGTCTGGGACTGACGCTGGAATATGCCGAGCCGACCATGGGCGAGACGGCAGCCGACTGGAAAAGTGCGATACGGGAGGCTTTGCGCCCGGCGCAGATGAACGGTTCGCAACAGATCGAGTTGCATACGCCAGGGCTGCGGTGGGTGGACGCTGGATGCCTGTTGTTGTGTGCCGTGATGCTTTATGGGGTGTGGCGATGAGGATCGCGCTGGGGGTGGAATATGACGGCAGCCGCTACCATGGCTGGCAGAGCCAGCCGGACCGTGCGAACGTACAGGATGCCTTGCAGGCGGCGCTTTCAGCGGTGGCCTGCGAGCCGGTCAATATCATCGCGGCCGGCCGCACCGACACCGGCGTCCATGCGTTGGAGCAGGTGGTGCATTTCGACACGGTGGCAGTGCGCCCACTGAGTGCCTGGGTGCGCGGCGCCAACGCCTTGCTGCCGAAAGATGTCGCCGTGTTGTGGGCGCATGCGGTGCCGGACGAATTCCATGCACGTTTCTCCGCGCAGGCACGCAGCTACCAGTATGTGCTGCTCAACCGTCCTTCGCGTGCAGGCGTGCACCACGGCAAGGTGGGCTGGTTCCATGCGCCACTGGATGTGGCGGCGATGCGCGAGGCGGCCCGTTTCCTGCTGGGTGAGCATGATTTCAGCTCGTTCCGTGCCGCCGAATGCCAGGCCAAGTCGCCGGTGAAGACCTTGGCGCAGCTCGATATCCGTCAGCAGGGCGATACGCTGATCTTCGACCTGACGGCGAATGCCTTTTTGCACCACATGGTGCGCAACATCCTGGGCTGCCTGGTCTATGTCGGCAAGGGGAAGCATCCGCCGTCGTGGCTGAAGGAGGTGCTGCAACAGCGCAACCGCATCCATGCCGCACCGACGTTCGCGCCGGACGGACTGTATCTGAAGCGCATCCACTATGACTCCAGGTGGGGGCTGCCGCAGTTGCATTTCGATTAACGGGTAGAATGCGCGCATGACGAGGATCAAGATCTGCGGAGTGACCCGCGAACAGGATGTGCATGCCGCCGTGACGGCTGGTGCGGATGCGCTCGGCTTCGTGTTCTATGAAAAAAGTCCGCGCCACGTCAGCGCCTGGGAGGCGGCGGCACTGCTGCGGAGCGTGCCGCCATTCGTGACCAGTGTCGGCCTGTTCGTCGATCCAAATGAAGACTGCGTGCGCCAGGTGCTGGCGCAAGTGCCGCTGGATGTGTTGCAGTTCCACGGCGACGAGACGCCGGAATTCTGTGCCCGGTTCGGGCGGCCTTACCTGAAGGCGATACGCGTGAAAGCCGGGGTGGATTTGGTAGAATGCGCGGCCCGTTATGCGGGGGCGCAGGGTCTGCTGCTGGATGCCTATGTGGAGGGCGTGCAGGGCGGCACCGGCGAGTCGTTTGACTGGGCGCTGATCCCGCGCGACCTGCCGCTGCCGGTGATCCTGTCCGGCGGGCTGCATGCCGGCAATGTGGCGCAAGCCATCCGGCGGGTGCGGCCTTACGCAGTGGACGTGTCCAGCGGTGTCGAGGCGGCAAAAGGCATCAAGGATGCGGCGAAGGTCGCCGCGTTCATCAAAGAGGTTGAACAGATTGACTTACAACTATCCTGACCCGCAAGGGCACTTCGGCCAGTTTGGCGGCATCTACATGGCCGAGACGCTGATCCCGGCGGTGGAGGAACTGCGCGACCAGTACCTGCGCTTCCGCGACGATCCCGAATTCAAGGCCGAGTTCGAGTATGAACTCAAGCACTACGTCGGCCGTCCCAGCCCGGTGTATCATGCCAAACGCCTGTCCGACCATCTGGGCGGCGCGCAAATCTACCTGAAGCGCGAAGACCTGAACCACACCGGCGCGCACAAGATCAACAACGCCATCGGCCAGGCACTGCTCGCCAAGCGCATGGGCAAGAAGCGCGTGATAGCCGAGACTGGTGCCGGCATGCACGGCGTGGCCACCGCCACGGTGGCGGCGCGTTTTGGCATGGAGTGTGTGGTGTACATGGGTGCGGAAGACGTGCAGCGCCAGGCACCGAACGTGTTCCGCATGAAGCTGCTGGGGGCGACCGTGGTGCCGGTGGAGAGCGGTTCGCGCACCTTGAAGGATGCGTGCAACGAAGCCATCCGCGACTGGGTCACCAACGTCGAATCGACTTTTTACATCTTCGGCACCGCCGCCGGCCCGCATCCGTACCCGATGCTGGTGCGCGATTTCCAGTGCGTGATCGGCAACGAGGCCAAGGTGCAGATGCAGGAGATGATCGGCCGACAGCCGGACGTGGTGCTGGCCGCAGTGGGGGGCGGTCCCAACGCCATCGGCATCTTCTATCCTTACATCGAAGTGCCCAATGTGCGTTTGATCGGTGTGGAGGCGGGCGGTCATGGCATCGCCAGCGGCCAGCATGCAGCCCCCTTGACCGGTAACGCCAAGGTTGGCGTGCTGCACGGCAACAAGGTCTACCTGATGCAGGACGAGAACGGCCAGATCATCGAGACGCATTCCATCTCCGCCGGTCTGGATTATCCCGGTGTCGGTCCCGAGCACTGTCTGCTGAAGGCCATCGGGCGCGC
>JBBIGX010000201.1:0-2720 GCA_037447315.1 Gallionellaceae bacterium
TGTAGGAATTGGAAGAGCATCGATGCCGGTCGGGTTCGGGAGCGCTAGGGTTTTCTGTTACCCTATTTTACGTCAATCAAGAGAATTTCCGATGTCCATCTACGCCATAGGCGACATACAAGGCTGTTACAACGAACTGCAGCGACTGCTGGAGCAGATCGCCTTCGACCCGGTACAGGATCAGCTCTGGTTCGTTGGCGATCTGGTCAATCGCGGGCCGGGCTCGCTCGAGGTGCTGCGTCTGGTGAAGTCGCTGGGCGACCACGCCATCACTGTGCTGGGCAACCATGATCTGCACCTGCTGGCGGTGGCGGAGGGCATAGGCAAACTGCACAGCAGCGACACGCTGGATGGCATCCTCAATGCGCCGGATCGCGACGAGTTGTTGCACTGGCTGCGCCATCAGCGCCTGTTGCATGCGGAGGGCGGTCATGTGCTGGTGCATGCCGGTCTGTTGCCGCAATGGACGATAGCGCAGGCGCAGGCACTGGCGCGCGAGGTGGAGAGTGCCTTGCGCAGCGACGACTATGCAGTGTTTCTGGAGAAGATGTACGGCAACACGCCGCATGGCTGGGATGACGGGCTGGAGGGCTACAAGCGTCTGCGCGTCATCGTCAATGCGTTCACGCGCCTGCGCATCTGCACGCCGCAGGGCGAGATGGAGTTCAGGTTCAAGGGCGAGGTGGAGAATATCCCGCCGGGTTACCTGCCCTGGTTCGAGGTGCCGCAACGGCGCAGCCGCGATGCCACGGTGATCTTCGGCCACTGGTCGGCGCTGGGGCTGAGGGTCGAGCCCGGGGTGGTCGCGCTGGATACCGGCTGCCTGTGGGGCGGGCCGATGACCGCCATCCGGCTGGAAGACCACCGCCTGTTCCAGGTGGCCTGCAACAACCCGGTCGCCCGGCACTGGTAGCGCCCATCATGAAAAATGCCACCCCTGCGGAAGTGCCATGTCCTGGTCGCAGTTCGGGGCAGTGATGCCGGGCTGCTTGAGGGGTGTACGCGGTGCGTCCTTCGATGTGGCGGAAGGTGATGCGCCCCTTGCTCAGGTCGTAGGGCGACATCTCTCTACAGCGACATCTCCAGCGCTTGACAATATAAGAATCTTATAATATTCTAACCATAAGTGGCGCAAGCCGCCGCACGTTTCTCCTCCCTGAGCGTGCAGTCTTAACTTTCCCCCTTTGTTAAGACACTAGCCCCTGTGCCGCAAGGTTCATGGGCTTTTTTTATCGTGCACAAGCCAATAGGCTCCGTATCATGCCCTCCGCCTGCCGCGCATAGCCGCCGCCGAACAGGTTAGCGTGGTTAAGAATGTGGTACAGGTTGTACAGCTCGCGGCGTTGCGCGTAGCCTTTGTCCAGTGGCCATGCGGCGTGATAGCCGGCGTAGAAATCCGGCCCGTAACCGCCGAACAGTTCGCTCATCGCCAGATCGCACTCGCGGTCGCCGTAGTACGCGGCCGGGTCGAAGATCACCGGCGTGCCATCGGTCAGGTAGCCGTGGTTGCCGCCCCACAGGTCGCCGTGCAGCAGCGAGGGGCGTGGAGAGTATCCCTCAAAAAAGGCAGGCAGTGCTTCCATCAGGCGTGCGCCCAGCGTTTGCAGTTCGCCGCCATGACCATTGCGTAGCGCCAGGTTCAACTGATGTCCGAGCCGTTGTTCGCGCCAGAACGCCATCCAGTCATCCCGCCAGCCGTTCGGCTGCGGTGTCGTGCCGATGAAGTTGTCCTGCGCAAAACCATAGTGTTCTGCCGTGCAGCGGTGCAGGGCGGCGAGTTGCGTGCCGAGTCGCCGCGCATCGCCGCGTGCATGCAGGTCGAGATGTTCCAGCACCAGATAGCTGTAACCCTGCGTGACGCCGTGCGTGATGACGCGGGGCACGCGCAGTGTGTGCGTGGCAGCGAGAGTGGCCAAGCCTGCGGCTTCGGCCGCAAACATCGTGGCATGGCGTACGTCGTTGAGTTTGAGGAAATAGCGGGAACCATCCGCGCCGTCGAGACGCTGGCTCCGGTTGATGTCGCCCCCGCTGACGGGAGCATGGGAGAGCAGGCGGAACGGGCGCTGCGTCGCCTCCGCGATGGCGGCGGCGACGTGGTCCCACAGGGTCATAGCTTGATGTCGAAACCGAAGTGCTGCTTGAACAGGCTCATGATCTCGTCGCGCGAGTAGCGGTGGTTCTGGCCGCCGCGGCTGGCGATCTTGAGCGAGCCCATCAGCGAGGCGAGGCGGCCGCTGGTCTCCCAGTCCCAGCCGCTCTGGATGCCGTACAGCAGGCCGGCGCGATAGGCATCGCCGCAGCCGGTGGGGTCGACGATGGCCTTGGCTTTCGGGGTGGGGATGGCGATGTGTTTACCGTCGGCATGGATGACGGAACCGTCGCCGCCCATGGTGACGATGAGGGCGGAAACGCGCTGGGCGATGTCGGAAAGCGACTTGCCGGTCTTTTCCAGCAACATATTCGCTTCGTAATCGTTCAGGGTGACGTAGTTCGATTGCTCCACCATCTCCAGCAGCTCGTTGCCGGAGAACATCGGCATGCTCTGGCCCGGGTCGAACACGAAGGGGATGCCGGCGTCGGCCAGCTCGCGCGCATGCTTGAGCATGCCGTCGCGGCCGTCCGGGGAGACGATGGCGAGCGAGACCTCTTTCGCGTCGCGGATGTGGTTCAGCTGCGACATGCTCATCGCGCCGGGGTGGAAGGCGGTGATCTGGTTGTCG
>JBBIGX010000201.1:2730-3095 GCA_037447315.1 Gallionellaceae bacterium
TACCGATGGTTATATCCTCAGCATCTGTGACGGCATTCGCATGGGAATGCTGCATGGCTCCGGGATGGAAGGCGGTGATCTGGTTGTCGTCGAGGTCGGTGGTGATGAAGGCCTGGCCGGTGAAGTTGCCTTCCACATGCTTGATGTGGGTCTGCGGCAGACCCAGCTTCTCCAGACGCGTGGCATAGGGGCCGAAGTCATCGCCGACGGTGGCCATGATCAGCGGCTGGCCGCCCAGCATCTGCAAGTTGTAGGCGATGTTGCCGGCGCAGCCACCGTATTCGCGGCGCATCTCGGGCACCAGGAAGGCGACGTTCAGGATGTGGATCTGCTGGGGCAGGATGTGTTTCTTGAAGTGGTCCTTG
>JBBIGX010000202.1:0-3085 GCA_037447315.1 Gallionellaceae bacterium
AACCCAGCAGCAACAGCGGGAACTGCGGCTGCGGCAGCAGGTGCAGCAGCCAGGCCAGTGCGAAGATGGCCAGACCGCCTGCCGCGCCGCTGCGCAGGCGCTCGGCGAAGGTGGCCGGTGAGCGGTGCGGAGCGAAGCGGTGCAGGAAGGCGTGGAGGCTCATGTTTTCGGCTTGAGGGTACGGGCGGGCAGCAGGTCGCTCAACGCGCTTTCGTTCAGGGCGGAGAGGAAGGCCTTTTGTGCCTTGCCGAAGGTCTTTTTCAATTTGCAGCCGGGCAGCAGCGGGCAGTCGGTCTCGGCGGCGTCCGGCCGCATGCAATACACCAGCGCCATGCCGGGCTCCATCTTCTGCACCACGTCGCCGATGCGGATGGCGGCGTCGTCGCGCGCCAGACGGATGCCGCCGTTGCGGCCGCGCTCGCTGATGACCAGAACCTGCGCGACCAGCGTCATCACCCCCTTCATCAGATGGGTCCTGGCGATGCCGAACGCGGCCGAGACTTCGGCGATGGTGGCGGGGGCGTCCTTGCTGCCGAGATAGATCAGGGTGCGCAGGGCGATGTCGGTGGAAAGGTTGAGCTGCATGGCGATTGTCCGGGTGGTCTGCTGCGGATTATAGGCGCCCGTTCTGGGTTTTGTGGGTCGTGCTGACGGCGAGTCTGCTGCACGGCGTGCTGGGGTTCTCCCAGTTTCCCACCTGGTTATGGCTGGCCGACCTGCCGCTGGCGTTCGCGGCACTCACGCTGAGTCGGCTGTGGGGTCTGCGCCGCAGTTGCGCCAATCCGCTGCTGGCCGTGGTTGGCTATGCCACGCTGGTAAGACGAGGACGGGCGAGGGCAGCGGTATAATGACCCCGTTTCTCGTTTACGACCCGAAAGACGCCCACATTGGATACTGTCAGTTTTGCCGACCTGAAGCTCGCGCCCGAGATACTCAAAGCCCTCGATGAAGCGGGCTACACCACCCCCACCCCCATCCAGGCGCAGGCCATTCCGCTGGTGCTGCAGGACCATGACCTGATGGCCGGCGCGCAGACCGGTACCGGCAAGACCGGCGCCTTCGCCCTGCCGCTGCTGCAGAAGCTGCTGCCGCATGCCAATGCCAGCACCTCACCGGCCAAGCATCCGGTGCGCGCGCTGGTGCTGGTGCCGACACGCGAGCTGGCGATCCAGGTGGAAGAGAACATCAAGCAGTATGCGAAGTACACCCGTCTGCGCTCGCTGGTGGTGTACGGCGGCGTGGACATCAAGACACAGAAGCCGGCGCTGAAGGAAGGCGTGGAGGTGCTGGTGGCGACGCCGGGTCGGCTGCTCGACCATATCGAACAGAAGACCGTGCAGCTGGGCATGGTGCAGGTGCTGGTGCTGGACGAGGCGGACCGCATGCTGGACATGGGTTTCATGCCCGACCTCAAACGCATCCTCGCGCTGCTGCCACGCCGCCGCCAGAGCCTGATGTTCTCCGCCACCTTCTCCGACGACATCAAGAAGCTGGCCGACGATTTCCTGATCTATCCGACGCTGATCGAAGTGGCGCGCAGCAACGCGACCTCGGAGAACATCACGCAGAAGGTGTACCTGACCAGCAGCGACGACAAGCACGCGGTGCTGGTGCAGCTGCTGAAGGGCGAGGAAGCCAAACAGGTGATCGTGTTCACCAAGACCAAGCTCACCGCCAGCCGCCTGGCGCGCCTGTTGCAGCGCGACGGCATCGCTGCCGACGCCATCCACGGCGACAAGAGCCAGCTCGAACGCCAGCAGGCGCTGGAAGCCTTCAAGCAGGGCAAGGTCACCACGCTGGTCGCCACCGACGTGGCGGCGCGCGGCCTGGACATCGACAGCCTGCCGCTGGTGGTGAACTACGAGATCCCGCATGCGCCCGAGGATTATGTGCACCGCATCGGCCGCACCGGCCGCGCCGGTGCCAAGGGCACCGCCATCTCGCTGGTGGCACCGGAGGAAGAGAAATATCTCGTCGAGATCGAGAAACTGATCAAGACCCGGATCGAGAAGGTGCGGGCGGAAGCGCCGCGCCGGTCGCGCCCGCGCAGCGAACCGGCGCATGGCTACCACAAGCCGCAGCTGCAGAAGCCGGCGCACGACCCGTGGTTCGACCAGCCCTATGTCCCCAACGTCTGCGCCCCCGCCGCGCCGGTGAAGAAGCCCGATCCGACCGAGGCGCGTCCCAAGGCGCAGATTCCCGCGCTGTTCAGGCGCCAGAGTTAGGCGACACTTGTCCCGTGCTGCACGAGTCCGAGTCCACTGCCGCCGGTACCGGTGCTGCGTGAGGATTCGATGCGCACCGGCTGGCCGTTGCCGTAATGCACTAACTGTCTGCTATGACCGACAAGTCGCCATTCGTGAACTACTACCCTCATAACCTCGCCCCACCCGCATCCCGATAGTCAGGTACACCCTGAGGTCGAATACAAGCTGACCCTAGTCCGGCTCCATGTGCAGGCATGGCTGGTCAAGACCTTGTCGTGCGCGCGCCGTTTCATGTGGGCGAGTTCGCGCACGGCGATCATGCGCAGGAATGCAGGCGAGACGTCCTTGAACAGGGAAACGGTGCGGATGTCATGCGCGGCGGGATATCGGCGGTGCAGCAGCTCGGCGACCTTGTCTTCGGCGATCAGTTGCCGCACCTGTTCGACCAGGGAGCGGGGTCGCCAGCGAGGTAGGGCACGGCCACTTGCCGGGTACGCCCTTAGCCGCAGGTGCCGATGGCGCCGCAGCTGGTGCAGAACTCGCAGCCGTCCTTTTTGATCAGCGTGGCATTGCCGCATTCCTTGCAGTGTTTGCCGACGACGGGCTTGAAGGTGGTGGTGGGTTTGATCTGCCCTTCCGGTACTTCGAGCACACCCATCTGCTGCACGGGATAGCCGTGCTCGTCGAGGATGCCGAGCATGGCATAGCGGTGGATGATGAGTTTGGCGACGTAGGAGACGGTGGAGGGGAAGCTCTCCATCTTGTTCTCGCCCGGCACGCGCGCCATGAAGTCGCCCAGCGGTTCGCCGAAGTTGAGCAGCTTGCGCAGTTTCATGCCGATCCAGGCAGGGTCGGCAATCAACATGTCGATCGACAAT
>JBBIGX010000203.1:0-3080 GCA_037447315.1 Gallionellaceae bacterium
GAGCAGGTGTTCTACCGGCTCTTCGAGTGGGTATCCGGCAGCATTCGGCTGCCCCATATGCATCGATATAGGCCGGTATTATAGACTCGGCACCGGTTTTCACGCATTCAAGTCATCCGGGCACAGGCAATACTTCAACGGGCCAATTCTTGCAAGCAGAGCCGAAGGTTGTCCCGCCAGTCGCCGCCGCTCAAGCCGAAAGTGCGCAACAGTTTGTCGTTGGACAAGCGCGAGTTCGCGGGACGCGCGGCCGGGGTGGGATAGTCTTTGGTCGGAATTGGATACAGCACGGGCGCGGGTTGCACGTTCGCCTGGCGCAGGATCTCAGCCGTGAAGCCGTGCCAGGAGACTGCGCCGGTCGAGGTGAGGTGGTAAGTGCCGTAACGTGTGTCGTTCGCACCGGCTTCGCTCCCGGGCTGGCACAGCTGAGCCAGGATCTGCGCGGTGATTTCGCCCAGTGTGCGGCTCCAGGTGGGGGCGCCAATCTGGTCGTCTACGATGCGCAGTTCGCTGCGTTCCTTCGCCAGCTTGAGCATGGTGAGCAGGAAATTCTTGCCGCGCGCGCCATACACCCAGCTGGTGCGCAGGATGAGGTGGCGACAGCCGGCGGCGCGTACCGCCTGCTCCCCGGCCAGCTTGGTGCGGCCGTAGATGCCGAGCGGGTTGGGCGCATCGTCTTCGATATAGGCCCCTTCTTTGCTGCCGTCGAACACGTAATCGGTCGAGTAGTGTACCAGCAGCGCATCGAGCGCCCGCGCCTCTTCGGCAAATACGCCGGGGGCGATGCCGTTGATGGCCATGGCCAATTGCGGTTCAGATTCGGCCTTGTCCACGGCGGTGTAGGCGGCAGGGTTGACGATGATGTGCGGCCGGATCTCGCGCACCTTGCGGCGGATGGCTTCGGCATCGGCAAGATCGAGGTCTTTCGCATCGAGCGCGATCACCTTGCCCAGCGGTGCCAAGGTGCGCTGCAGCTCCCAGCCGACCTGGCCGTTCTTTCCGGTGAGCAGGATGGTCCTCACGCGAAGGTCTCCGCTTCGGCAAAACGCTTGCCTTGCTGATCCTTGGCCGAGAGCTGCGGCGTGATGCCGTCCAGCGGCCAGGCAATACCGAGTTCGGGATCGTTCCAGATGATGCAGCGTTCGTGCTCGGGTGCCCAGTAGTCGGTGGTCTTGTAGAGGAAGTCGGCGCTGTCGGAAAGCACCACGAAACCGTGGCCGAAACCGGGCGGGATCCAGAGCTGCCGATAATTGTCTTCGCTGAGCTCAAGGCCGAACAATTTGCCGAAGTTCCGGGAATCGCGGCGCAAGTCAACAGCGACATCGAACCCCTTGCCCCGCACCACGCGTACCAGTTTGCCCTGCGGCTGTTTGATCTGGTAATGCAAGCCACGCAACACGCCCCGGGCGGAGCGCGAGTGGTTGTCCTGCACGAATTCGGCGTCGATGCCGGTGATCTCGCGGAACATGCGCTTATTGAAACTTTCGAAAAAGAAACCGCGGCTGTCGCCGAACACCTTGGGCTCGATGATCAACAGGTCGGGGATTTCCGTTTCGATGGCTTTCATTGGAGGCGCTTCCATACTTAGTGCAAACACGGCGGATTATAGCCTGCCGGACAAGCGCCTTCACTCGGATATAATCACCGCATGAAAACCATACTCGTCACCGGCGGCGCCGGATTCATAGGCTCTGCCGTCATCCGGCAGTTCATCAACGACACGCCGCATCGTGTGGTCAACGTGGACAAGCTGACCTATGCCGGCAACCTGCAATCGCTGGCCTCGGTCTCCGCTTCGCCGCGCTACGCGTTCGAGAAGGTGGATATCTGCGATGCGACCGAGGTGGCGCGCGTGTTCCGCGACCATCAGCCGGATGCGGTGATGCACCTGGCCGCGGAATCGCATGTGGACCGTTCGATCACCGGCCCGGCGGCTTTCATCCAGACCAACATCGTCGGTACCTATACGCTGCTGGAGGCGGCGCGCCAATACTGGAACGGACTGGAGGGGGAAAAGAAGACCGCCTTCCGTTTCCACCACATCTCGACCGACGAGGTGTACGGCAGCCTGGGCGATGACGGATTCTTCACCGAGGAGACCGCCTACCAGCCGAACTCGCCCTACTCCGCGAGCAAGGCATCGAGCGACCATCTGGTGCGCGCCTGGCATCACACCTACGGCCTGCCGGTGGTCACCACCAACTGCTCCAACAACTACGGCCCCTATCATTTCCCGGAGAAGCTGATCCCGCTGATGATCCTCAACGCCTGCAATGGCAAGCCGCTGCCCATCTACGGCAAGGGCGACAACATCCGCGACTGGCTGTATGTGGACGACCACGCGCGCGCGCTGCGCACTGTGCTGGAACACGGCCGACTGGGCGAGACCTACAACATCGGCGGCTGGAACGAGAAGACCAATCTCGAAGTGGTGGATGCAATCTGTACCATCCTCGACGAACTGCGCCCGCAGGGTGCACCGCATGCGCGCCTGAAGACCTATGTGCCGGACCGCCCCGGCCACGACAAACGCTACGCCATCGACGCCAGCAAGATTGAGCGTGAGCTGGGCTGGAAGCCGCAGGAGACCTTCGAGACCGGCCTGCGCAAGACAGTGGAATGGTATCTCGCCAACGATGATTGGGTACGCGGCGTGACCAGCGGCGAATACCAAAATTGGGTGAAAAAGCAGTACGGTGCGTAGAGCCCACTCGCCGTCCAATTTGCAGACAATTTCAAAAAAGTCGCGACTTCTTTGAAATTAATGTAATGTGCGCCGCATGAAACGCTATCTTGATCAGCTGGTTTTGCAGGACTTGGCCACCAAGATGGTGGTGCTGACCGGCCCTCGCCAAGTCGGTAAAACGACTCTGGCACGTCAACTCATGACGCACTTCGATTCATCACAATACCTGAACTGGGATGTATTGTCGGACCGTGCAGTCCTGCAAAGGCAGTCCTGGAATCCACGCGGCAAGCTGCTAGTGATGGATGAAATCCACAAGATGGGCAACTGGAAGACGTGGCTCAAAGGAGTCATCGATGGTCGTCCGGCTGGTCAATCCTTGCTGGTGACCAGC
>JBBIGX010000204.1:0-3067 GCA_037447315.1 Gallionellaceae bacterium
ATAGGCCAAAACGGCGAGGCATATAGATATTCAGCGGCATTGACTCTGCTCGGGAGGGGGGGCAATAATCTCAAATTGCGTTCCTTGCTGAACGTTTTCAAAAATTCGAATAAGGAGAATACTGATGAAAACTCGCTTGTTGACAGCCCTGTGCGCCGCATTCAGCACCTCTGCCTTGGCTGACAATAATTACTACTACGGAATGGATCTCGGCACGACCAGCTTGAGTAACGTGACCGTTTCTGGTCCCAACGGACCTGCCACGTTTCCAAACCCCGGCAATGTGCGCTTTTCTTTTGGCGGCAAGCTTTCTGACCAATTTGCGCTGGAGGCGGGTTATACGATTTTTGGTGACTCCATTCTTGACTTTGGCTCCTCAGGAAAAGTCACCTTTTCATTACAGTCTTTTCAGGTAGCAGGGATAGGCATGCTACCGATCAATGATCATATAGGTGCTTTTGCCAGACTCGGCTTCGCCAAGAATAGTGCTGACGCAAAAACTGAGATTCCCGGAAATCCAACCTCCACTTATTCCGCTTCCAATTCCGGATTGATCTGGGGACTGGGGCTGCAATATAAGGTGAATGATCGACTGTCCGTGCGTGGAGAATATGCCGACTACGGTAAGTTCGGTAGCCATGCCGCTGATCCCAAGGCTACTGCCTTCACAATCGGCCTGACCTACGGTTTCTGATCGCAAGCACCCTGCAACAGGGGATGCCGATGGCATCCCCTGTTTTGTTTCCAGCCTCTGGATACCCGAGCCAGAAGGTTACAGCTTGTAACCCCGGTGCACCGCCACCACCCCGCCGGTCATGTTGAAGTACTCGACCCGCTCCAGCCCGGCATCCATCATCATCTGCTTCAGCTCTTCCTGACCCGGATGCATGCGGATGGATTCCGCGAGATAGCGGTAGCTGTCGGCGTCGTTGGCGATGAGCTTGCCCATCTTGGGCAGGATCTTGAAGGAATACAAGTCGTACATCTTCTCCAGCGGTTTGGCGACCTTGGAGAATTCCAGCACGATGAGCCGGCCGCCCGGCTTGAGCACGCGGCGCATCTCGCGCAGTGCAGCGTCCTTGTGCGTGACGTTGCGCAGACCGAAAGCGATGCTCACCACATCGAAATGATTGTCGGGGAAGGGCAGCTTCTCGGCATCACACTGTGCGGTGGGCGTGGGCTTGCCTTCGTCGAGCAGGCGGTCGCGGCCAACGCGCAGCATGGCCTTGTTGATGTCGGTGAGGATGACCTGGCCGTCCTTGCCGACCTGGTCGAGGAACAGGCGCGACATGTCGCCGGAACCGCCGGCGATATCGAGCACGCGCTGGCCTTCATGCACGTTGGCAAGGCCGACGGCGAAACGCTTCCAGATGCGATGCAGGCCGGCCGACATCAGATCGTTCATGATGTCGTACTTGCTGGCGACGGAGGTGAACACGCCAGCGACCTTCTTCGCCTTTTCCTGCTCGTCCACGGTCTGGAAACCGAAATGTGTCTGTGCCATGGTGTGTCCTCCTATTTCGGATCGCGCGAGGCACCGGCGGCCTGCAGCTTGTCGAGATATTCCTGCCATAGCGCCTGCTGGTTCTGGCCCAGCGAGTAAAGCAGGTCCCAGTCGTACAGCCCGCTATCGTGACCGTCGTCGAACTCCAGCTTCAGCGCATAGCTGCCGACCGGCTCCAGCCCTTTCAATACGACCTTGCGCTTGCCGACCTGCAAGGTCTCCTGCCCCGGGCCGTGGCCGCGCACTTCGGCGGAAGGCGAGTACACGCGCAGGAACTCGGCGGGCAGGTTGAAGCGTGCCCCATCGTCGAAAGCGATCTCCAGCGAATTGGATTTCTGGTGCAGCACGATCTCGGTCGGTGTGGTGTTCATAGTGCGCGTATTTTCCTCAGCAAGGCAGTGGTGGAGCGTTCGTGGAGAAATGGAATGCTGTGCACGCTGCCGCCCCAGCCTTGCACTTCCTTGGCACCGACGATGCGCTCCGGTGTCCAGTCGCCGCCCTTGACCAGTTTGTCCGGCTGGCAAGCAAGGATCAGGTTCAGCGGCGTGTCCTCGTCGAACTTCACCACCAGACTCACCGCTTCCAGCGCGGCCAGCACCGCCATGCGGTCGGCCTCGTTGTTGATGGGGCGGTCATCACCCTTGCCCTGGCGTTTCACTGAAGCGTCGCTGTTGACGCCGACGATGAGCGAAGCGCCCAGTGCGCGCGCCTGTGCCAGATAGGTGACATGGCCGCGGTGCAACACGTCGAAACAGCCGTTGGTGAACACCAGCGGACGCGGCAACGCGGCAACACGGGCAGCGAGTGCCTGCTGCGTGCAGATCTTGTTTTCGAAGGCGGGGATAGGATACATGCTCAGTCCATGTACTCGAACATGCGCACCACCTTCTTCACCCCGCGCGTGGTGGCGGCGATCTCGGAAGCGGCATCGGCCTCGGCGCGCTTGACGATACCCAGCAGGTAGACCACGCCTTCTTCGGTGTAGACCTTGATGTGGTCGCGGTTGAACGCCTTGCTTTCGAGGAAGCGCGTGCGCACGTCGCCGCTGATGCCGGAATCGCTGCGGCGCAGGCCGATGTCGGCAGTCCGCGCGATGTGCAGCTCGTTGGCGATGCCTTTCACCGCAGCGATACCGCCGACGATGCGCTCTATCCCCTGTTTGGCAGCATCGTCCGGCACCCGCCCGGTGAGGAGCACAAAGCGGTTGAAACTGGTCACGCCGACCTGCACGTTGCTGCGATATTTCTCGGCGATGCGCTGGCGCGCAGTGTATTCAATGTTGCGGTCATCCTGCACTGCCTGCGCGCTGCGGCGCTCGATGTCCGCCGTCGGCTTGCCGCCCGGTGCGGCACAACCCTGCAGCAAACCGGCCAGCAATACGGCACCCAGCCAGGTTGCCCGCATCATTCGCCTCCCAGCAGCACGTGATCGATCACATCGCACAAGCAATGCAGGATGACCAGGTGGGTCTCCTGGATACGCGCGGTGCTCTTGGCCGGCACGCACAGGTGGAAATCACCCGGGCGCAGCAGGGTACCCATCTGGCCGCCTTCACGCCCAGTC
>JBBIGX010000205.1:0-3057 GCA_037447315.1 Gallionellaceae bacterium
GCAAACTGCCTATAATGCGCGCCTCCCTGTAAAGGGAAGTGTAACCTTGCTCCACCGTCCATTTGTGCCGGGGGGCTTTAATCCACAAGGAGATGTAATGCGACACTACGAAATCGTATTTATCGTGCATCCCGACCAGAGCGAGCAAGTGCCCGCGATGATCGAGCGTTATCGCACGCTGGTGACCAGCAAGAACGGTCACATCCACCGTCTGGAAGACTGGGGCCGTCGCCAGCTGGCTTACCCGATCCAGAAGATCCACAAGGCACACTATGTGCTGATGAACATCGAGTGCGACCAGAAGACCCTGGACGAGCTGGAACACGCCTTCCGTTTCAACGACGCCGTGCTGCGTCACCTGACCATCAAGACCAAGGCCGCGGTGACCGCGCCTTCCGTGATGATGAAGGAAGAGAAGTCGCGTTCGCTGACCGATGCTGCCGATGCAGCGCCGGCCGCCGCCGCTTAACACGGATTGAGCAGCAACCGTTGTGTGATCGACGGGGAAGTGTGCGAGCTGGAAGGCTTGCGCTACACCCCGGCAGGACTCCCGAGACTGGCTTTCAGATTACGCCACGTCTCGCTGCAGCAGGAAGCGGGGATGCAGCGTCAGGTTCAGTGCGAAGTTCCGGCACTGGCACTGGGCGAAGCGGCAAGCCGGTTGAACGGTTTGCGCCCCGGTCAGCAGGTGAGGGCCGAAGGTTTCCTGGCGCAGCGCAGCCTGAAGAGTACGCAACTGGTACTGCATGTAGACAACATCATATTGAGATAGGGGCACAACATGGCTCGAGTATTGAAGAAGAAGGATGACAAGAAGAACAGCTCTTCGCATCAACTGTTCAAGCGTCGCAAGTTCTGCCGTTTCACCGCAGAGAAGATCGCGGAAGTGGATTACAAGGACATCAACATCCTGAAGGAATTCATCACCGAGAACGGTAAGCTGATCCCGGCCCGCATCACCGGCACCAAGGCCCGCTACCAGCGCCAGCTGAGCGTGGCCGTGAAGCGCGCGCGTTTCCTGGCGCTGCTGCCTTACACCGATTTGCACTAAGGAGTAGATCATGCAAGTGATTCTGATGGAGAAAGTGGTCAACCTCGGACAACTGGGCGATGTGGTCAAAGTGAAGAACGGCTATGCCCGCAACTTTCTGATCCCGCAAGGCAAGGCCAAGCGCGCGACTGAAAGCAACGTAGCCGACTTCGCGGCCCGCCGCGCCGAACTGGAAGCGGCTGAAGCCGCCAAGCTGGCCGATGCACAGGCTCGCGGCGAGAAGCTGAATGGCCTGACTCTGCAGATGGTGCAGAAGGCAGGCGTGGACGGGAAGCTGTTCGGTTCCGTCACCAATGCCGACATCGCAGCAGCGCTGGGCGCACAGGGCCACCAGGTGGAAAAGAGCCAGGTGCGCATGCCGAACGGCCACCTGAAGCAGATCGGCGATCATGCGATCACCATCTCGCTGCATCCGGACGTGGCAGTGGATATCACCATTTCGGTGCAAGCCGAGCAGTAATCCCCCTGTACCTTCGGGCAGTGACAGGAAAGGGCTGGCGACAGCCCTTTTTTGTTGTCCGAAGCGTGTAGAATCTGCCTCCCGTAATCATACATAACGCCATGCAGAACTTCTCAGCTCCCGTCGTCGATGCCCAGCTCGAGGCCCTGAAGTTGCCGCCGCACTCTGTCGAGGCGGAGCAGTCCGTGCTGGGCGGCATCCTGCTCGATACCAGCGCTTGGGACAAGGTCGCCGACCTGTTGAGCGAGACGGATTTCTATCGTTCCGAACATCGCATGATCTGGCGTCATATCGGACGTCTGAACGAGCAGGCGAGGCCGGTGGATGTCATCACGCTGGCCGAGTCGCTGGAAAGCCATGGCGAACTGGAGAAGGCGGGCGGACTTTCCTATCTCGGATCGCTGGTGCAGAACGTGCCGTCTGCCGCCAACATCCGCCGTTATGCGGAGATCGTGCGCGAGCGCGCCATCATGCGCAAGCTGGTGGAGGTGGGCAGCGAAATCGCCAACAGCGCCTACAATCCCGGCGGGCGCGATGCCGGCCAGTTGCTGGACGAGGCTGAGAGCATGGTGATGCAGATCTCCGAGCAGGGGGAGCGAGGCAAACAGGACTTCATCGCTATCCCGCGCCTGTTGACGCAGGTGGTGGAGCGTATCGAGACGCTGTACGGGCACGAGAATGCCAGCGAGGTGACCGGTACGGCCACCGGCTTCACCGATCTGGATCGCATGACTTCCGGTCTGCAGCCGGGCGACCTCATCATCGTCGCGGGCCGTCCCAGCATGGGCAAGACCGCGTTCTCCATCAATATCGGCGAGAACGTCGCACTGGAAGGCAAGCCTGTCGCCATTTTCAGTATGGAAATGAGCGGCGCGCAGTTGGCGATGCGCATGATCGGGTCGGTCGGACGCCTCAACCAGCACACTTTGCGCACCGGACGACTGGAGGATGAGGACTGGTCGCGCATGACGCATGCCTTGGGTCTGCTCAACGATGCGCCCATATTCATCGACGAAACGCCGGGCCTGAATGCGCTGGAGTTGCGTTCGCGCGCGCGACGCCTGCATCGTCAGAACAACGGACTGGGGCTGGTGATCATCGATTACATCCAGCTCATGTCCTCTCCGGCTGGCAAGGCGAGTGAGAACCGTGCGACGGAGATCTCCGAGATCTCGCGCTCATTGAAGTCGCTGGCCAAGGAGTTGCATGTGCCAGTGATCGCGCTGTCACAGCTCAACCGCAGCCTGGAGCAGCGCCCGAACAAGCGGCCGGTGATGTCCGACCTGCGCGAGTCCGGCGCCATCGAGCAAGATGCCGACCTGATCCTGTTCATCTATCGCGACGAGGTATACAACCCCGACTCGCCGGACAAGGGTAAGGCCGAAATCATCATCGGCAAACAGCGTAATGGTCCGATCGGCACCGTCAGTCTGACCTTCCGCGGCGAGTACACGCGCTTCGAAAACTACGCTCCGGCTCAATACTGATGGCTCAGCCCTGCCGCCGGTTTGCGCCGGAACCAGGCCATGGTCAATGCATCGGTGGC
>JBBIGX010000206.1:0-3021 GCA_037447315.1 Gallionellaceae bacterium
CCCGATGAATACAACAGCTACCGGCTTGCCACTCTGCGCATGGAATCCGGACAGTGCGTGGCCGACACCCAGCACCAGATGATGGGCGAAAAGAGCCGCGACATCAAACTCAAGCAGCTACTGGCCGAGGAGGATGATTTCGAGCAGGTAGGCTTCGAGTGGCTGGCAGAGGTTCAGGCTTCCTGAACCCGATTGCTTCTCACCCGCGCACCGGCTCGAACGTCGCGTCGAGATTCAGGCTATCGCAATAATCGAGGAAATCGCCGCGCAAGGTGGCGATATGGGTGCGCGCCGGGACCGCCACGGTCATCACCACCGACAATGAAGTCGACTTGGTGTGCGGTGCCGGATAGGTGCTGGTCTGCAGGTCTTCGATGTTGATACCTTTGCGCGAGAAGAAGGCCGCCAGGCTGCGCACGATGCCGGGCCGGTCCGGCGTGACCAGATCGACGGTATACGGAATCGCAGCTTCCGCAGGTTCGCGTTTCCCGGTGCGTTCGTGATGCAGCGTCAGCCCGAGCGACTGGCCGAGCGCATCCAGCTGCCCTTCCAGTTTGGAGAGCGCATGCCAGGGGCCGGCGACCAGGACCAGCATGGCGCACTGTCCGCCCAGCACGGACATGCGGCTCTCCTCGATATTGCAGCCGCTGTCGGCGATACGGCCGCTCAGCCGCTCCACCAGACCAGTATGGTCCGGACCGGAGGCGGTGATGACCAGATGGGTGTTCTCGGTTTCAGGATGCATGATCGTCGTGAGGTTCGTGAAGAGGCGGGTATTCTAACGGCTATCGGTCACTGAGGTCGCCGTCAAGGTAGAACCAGCGGCCATCCTCGCGCACGAAGCGGCTGACCTCATGCAGTCGGTGCGCGCGTCCGCTCACCTTGTAGCGCGCCACGAACTCGACGATGGCATGGTCGGCATCCTGCTGCGCGTGGCGCTTCACCTCCAGTCCCAGCCATTTGGTCGGCGCCTCTTCGTTCAGGCCGAGCGCGGCAGGACGGGTGGAGGCATGCCAGGTGGCCAGCAAGTAATCTTCCTTGAGCAAGGTATAGGCAGTATAGCGCGAACGCATCAGCGCTTCGGCGGTGGGGGCGGGTTCGCCGCTTTCCAGATGTCGGGCACAACAGTTGGCGTATTTTTGGGTACTGCCGCAGGGGCAAAGTCCAATCAGTTCTGCCACAACGGCGGCTCCTCCATCGCGGCGATTTGCTCGCGCAGTTCGAGAATGCGGTTCTGCCAATAGTGCTGGGTGTTGAACCACGGAAAGGCGACCTTGAACGCGGCATCGTCCCAGCGCCGCGCCAGCCAGGCGGAATAGTGGATGAGGCGCAGCGTGCGCAGGCCTTCGATGAGGTGCAGTTCGCGCGCGTCGAACTCGCAGAAATCCTCGTAGCCCGCCAGCACGCCGCCCATCTGCTTCACGCGATTCTCGCGCTCACCCGACAGCAGCATCCACAAGTCCTGCACCGCAGGCCCCATGCGGCTGTCGTCGAAATCGACGAAGTGCGGGCCGTCGTCGGTCCACAGCACATTGCCCGCGTGGCAATCGCCGTGCAGGCGCAAGGTCTTCACTTGGCCCGCACGCGCAAAACAATGGCGCACGCCATCCAGCGCCTGATCGATCACGCTGCGGTACGCGGCCTCGATATCCGCCGGGATGAATCCGTTGCCCAGCAGATAATCGCGCGGCTCGATGCCGAAAGTTTCGATATTCAACTCGGGACGATGCTGAAAACCCTTGGTCGCACACACAGCATGGATGCGCCCCAGAAACCGCCCCATCAATTCCAGCGTGTCGCGATCTTCCAGCTCCGGCGCACGCCCGCCCTTCTTCTCGAACAGCGCGAAACGAAAACCCTCGAAGTGATGCAAAGACTTGCCGTCGATGACCAGCGCAGGCACCACCTGGATCTCGCGCTCCGCCAGCTCCTGCACAAACGCATGTTCTTCTAGGATGGCCTCATCGCTCCAGCGCGCCGGACGATAGAACTTCGCCACCAGCGGCGCACCGTCCTCGATGCCCACCTGATACACGCGGTTCTCGTAACTGTTGAGGGCAAGCAAGCGCCCATCGCAACGCAGGCCGATGCTCTCCAGCGCGTTGAGCATGGCATCGGGGGTGAGAGAAGAAAAGGAATGGTCGGGTGGGTTCGTCATGATGCAAGGATACCGTCATTCCCTCATCACAATTCCGAAATCACTTTCTCCATCGGGAATCTCGACTTCGGCAACTTCGCATTGAAGTCATCCGCCCCGCGATAGCCCAGCGCGGCAATCACCACGCTGGTGAGGCCCTGCTCGCGCAGGCCGAGTTCTTCGTTGAGGATGCGCGGGTCGAAGCCTTCGATCGGGGTGGCATCAATCTCCAGCGTGGCGGCACCGAGCAACAGGATGCCGAGGGCGAGATACACCTGTTTTTCCATCCAGTGCTGCGTGTCCTTGAGGTCGTAGCGGTGCAGGCCGGTGTAGAAGCTGCGCCCTTTGCTTTGCGCGGCCTTGCTCTCCGGTGTGGGGTAGCGTCCGTCGGCATCTTCCTGCGCGAGCAGGCTGGCGAGGTGGGCTTCGTCCAGGGTGGTGCGAGCGCAGAACACGACGACGTGGGAGGCGTTGAGTATCTTGGGGCCATTGTTTGCGTAAACGCCCTGCTGCGCGGCACGGGCGATGCGCGCCTTGCCTGCGTCGCTTGCGGCGATGATGAAGTGCCAGGGCTGTGAGTTGATGGACGAGGGCGAGAACCTGAGCAGGGTCTTGAGTTGTTCGACCTGTTCTGCCGGGATCTTGCGGGTGGGGTCGTAGGCTTTGCAGGTGTGGCGGGTCTGGGCGATGCGGGCGATGTCCATGTGGGTCTCCGACGTCTGACTAAGGATCGAAGGGGATTTTGCATCAAATCCAGAGGGACTGTCTCCAGTCCGGTGACCCAGGATTCCCTCTCCCGCAAGCGGGAGAGGGGAGCATTACCTGCCGCGACCGCCGAAGCGATGCACTGCCGGCTTGCCGCCTGCCGGTTTCGGTGCGTGCGG
>JBBIGX010000207.1:0-3012 GCA_037447315.1 Gallionellaceae bacterium
CACGCAGAACCCGATCTTTGCCGCGATGTTGCAGGACCTGCGCGAAAGTCTGGACAGCGGCCGCGAATTATCCTCGGCGATGCGCCGCCATCCCAAGGTGTTCTCGCCGTTCTACCTGAGCATGGTGCAGGTCGGCGAGATGACCGGCATGCTCGATCAGACCTTCCTGCGCCTGTACGAACATCTGGAATTCGAGAAGGACATGCGCGAGCGCATCAAGTCTGCCGTGCGCTACCCCATGTTCGTGGTCATCGCCATGGCGGTCGCCCTGGTCATCGTCAACCTCTTTGTCATTCCGGCATTCGCCAAGGTGTTCGAGGGCTTCAATGCCGAGCTGCCGCTGATGACCAAGCTGCTGATGGGCTTCTCCAACTTCATGGTGGCCATCTGGCCGTTGCTGCTGGCCGGGGTGATGGGCGTCGTCGTGGTTTTCCGCGCCTGGATCAACACGCCGGACGGTCGCTACAAATGGGACCGCTACAAGCTCCGGTTGCCCATCGCCGGCAAGATCATCATGAAAGGCACGCTGGCGCGTTTCGCGCGCAGCCTGGCGCTCTCGTTCAAGAGCGGCATCCCCATCGTGCAGGGGCTGAACACCGTGGGCATGGTGGTGGACAATGAATACATGCGCGGCAAGAACGAGCAGATGCGCGACGGTGTCGAGCGCGGCGAGAGCATCCTGCGCACCGCGCATGCCACCGGCGTGTTCAATCCCAAAGTGCTGCAGATGATCGCCGTGGGCGAGGAGACCGGCGACATGGACGGCCTGATGTTCGAAGTGGCCGGCATGTACGAGCGCGAAGTGGAATACGAGATCAAGACCCTCAGCGCGCAGATCGAGCCCATCATGATCGTGCTGCTGGGTGTGCTGGTGCTGGTGCTGGCGCTCGGCATCTTCCTGCCGATGTGGGACTTGGGCAAGGCGGCCCTCGGGAAATGACCGTGCTGAGTACTGAGTTCCAGGTATTGAGTCGCTCGTGCGGTCCTGTGCGGGCGGCACGATGCCCTGCCCGGCACTCAAAAGGCTTCACCCTGATCGAACTCATCGTCGTCATCTTCATCATCGTGGTGCTGGCCGGGTTGTTCCTGGTGCGCATTCCGCTGTATCAGGAGCGGGCCGAGAAGGCGGCGATGGAGCAGGTGGTCGGCGCCATCCAGAGCGCGCTGGTGTTGCGCTACGGGGCCTTGAACGCGCGCGGTGCGGCGGATGCCAAGGCGCTCAGCATTCTGGCCACTGACAACCCCGTGACCTGGCTGCAGAAGCTGCCTCCCAATTACAAGGGCGAATACTACGACCCGTCGCCGCTCACAGTGGCCCCCGGCAGCTGGATGTTCGACCTCAAGTCGCGCGAGCTGATCTATGTGCTCAACCAGTCCGACCATTTCTCGCCGGGTCCGGACGGCAACAAGTGGATACGCTTCCGCGTCCGCCTTGGCTATGAGCCCGCACTGGGAAGGCCGGGGGACAAGGAACTGGCCCTCACCCTGTTCGAACCGACGCAACCTTACCGCTGGCTGGAGTGACCCATGAACCCGCTCATCGCATCCTGGCTGCTGCAATCCGCGGTCATCTTCCTCATCTTGGGCAGCATCGCCGGCATGGCGGTCGGTGCCCTGCTGTTGTTCCGCCGCGAACGCCTGCATCCAATCAACACCTTGCTGAACCGCTGGATCTCCACGCGCCGCTTCGACCGCGCGCTGGAGCGCCGCATCACGCTCGACCCCTGGTTCTATCGCCATCGCCGCATCACCGGGGGGCTGCTGCTGGCGGGCGCCTTGTTCGTGATGTATTACTTCAGTATTCAGCTCGACCGCGCCGAGGCCGTCGCCGGGCTGGCGCGGCGCTTGGCCTGGCCGACGCCACTGGCCGAGGCCATGCTGGATGCCCTGGAGCTGGTCGCTTTGCTGGGCGCGCTTGGCGCCGCGCTGGCTGCTCTGTTCATCCTGTTCCGTCCCAGCCTGATGCGCGGCTTCGAAGATCAGGCCAACCAGTGGCTGTCCCTGCGCAAAACCATGAAACCATTGGAGATCCCGCACGATGATCTGGAGCGCTATGTGGAGCGCCATGCGCGCCAGTTCGGCATCTTCCTCATGCTGGGCGGGCTGTACACGCTGGTGTTGCTTTTGATTTATCTGGGGGCCTAGCAGGCCGTTGAAAAACTACTGCGGTAGGCCATCTGCGGTGTTGCGCGGTGCGCGCTCCCTCGCCTATCTACTTGATATGTCTCGGTCGCTGCGCTCCGTGCGCCTTGCATCTGGCCATCCTCGCTACGTTTTTCAACGGCCTGCTAGGCGGGCAAGGACCGGTCCCCGTTCGTCGCAAAACGCTTGCCGTTCGTCGATTCTGCTGTCGATTCTGGTTGATGACTTGGTTTTTTGTCGTGTATATTGCCAGCCGTCATTCGGTCTGCGGCTGCGGCTGCGGGGATGGTACGAAGGACATCGGTGCAAAAACGGGGCTGCGGCCCCATCAACTTTAGGAGAGTGCAATGAAGAAACAACAAGGTTTTACACTGATCGAACTGATCGTGGTGATCGTGATTCTGGGTATCCTGGCGGCGACAGCGGTGCCGAAGTTCGTGGACTTGAAAGCCGACGCAAATGCAGCGGCAGTTGCGGGTGTCGCAGGGGCCTTAAGTTCTGCAAGTGCAATCAATGCGGCGGGTTGCTTAGTGACTGGAAACGTGGCAATTGCTAATAAGTGCGTCAAGTTGCCTGCGGCTACCAGCAAGTGCTCAAATATTGGAAGTCTGCTGAGTCCTGCAATTACTATTAATGTAGGCACATTGCCGAATCCAACCGTACAGGGAGAATATTACATTGTGACGGACTCTGCATTGACGACAACTGGTACGACCTGCACATTGGTGATGGGTGATGGCACTGCGACTGGTGTTTCTCACACATATACTGGTCACGCTACAGGCTAAGTCACTCACCTGGGTTGTCCGAATATTCAATATTCCCAGGGAATCATTGGAAATGGAACAAAGGAGGCCGTGGCCTCCTTTG
>JBBIGX010000208.1:0-3004 GCA_037447315.1 Gallionellaceae bacterium
ACGGCGGATAGCCCTTGGTCGCCGGCGGCTCGCCGATGGCCAGCGCGATCTCGCGTTGTGCCATGGCATAGCGGGTGAGCGAATCCATGATCAGCAGCACATTCTTGCCCTGATCGCGGAAATATTCGGCGATGGTGGTGGCGTAGGCGGCACCCTGCATACGCAGCAGCGGGCTGACGTCGGCGGGGGCGGCGACCACTACCGCGCGCTTCAGGCCTTCCTGGCCGAGGATGTCGACGATGAACTCCTTCACCTCGCGGCCTCGCTCGCCGATCAGACCGACCACAATCACATCGGCCGTGGTGTAGCGCGCCATCATGCCGAGCAGCACGCTCTTGCCTACGCCGGAACCGGCAAACAGGCCCATGCGCTGGCCGCGACCCACGGTGAGCAGACTGTTGATGGCGCGTACGCCGACGTCCAGTGCTTCCTTGATCGGCGCGCGGTTGAGCGGATTGATCGGGCGGCTTTGCAGCGGTGCGCTCTTGCTGTCCAGCAGCGCACCGTACGAATCGAGCGGGCGGCCCGCGCCGTCCAGTACGCGTCCCAGCAGGTGGTCGCCCACCGGCAGGTGACGCGCCAGATCGGCGGCACGGCGGCGCAGCGGCGCCTGTTCGCCGACCCGGATCGGCGGGCGCGCTTGCTCCACCGGCACGACGCGCGCGCCCAGCACCAGGCCGTGTACATCGTTCTCCGGCATCAGGTACAACTTGTCGCCGGCGAAACCCACCACCTCGGCCTCGATGCGGTTGTTCGGCAGTTCGATCCAGCAGGTGCTGCCCACCGCCATGCGCAGGCCGACCGCTTCCATCACCAGACCGGTGACCTTGGTCAGACGTCCGCTCACCAGCAAAGGCGTGCTTTGCTGCACCATCTCGCGATAAGTATGCAGCGTGGTCTGCCAGCGTTGTTGATGGGCGGCGAGCATGGGGCGTCCTTATTCGGTTTCCGTCGTGATCAGCCACGGGGCATCCTGCCCCATGGCGGCGACCACGCGCTGCCAGCGCGCGGACAATGTGGCATCGACCTGGCTGTTGGCCGTTTCCAGACGCGCGTTGCCGCGTTCCATGCGCACGTCCTCCAGGATCTTCCAGCCGGAATGCGACAGTTGCTCACCCATGCGCGCGCGCACCATGGCGGCATCCTGCGGATTGAGGATGACATGCGCGGCCTGGTTGAACACCGGCAGGCTGGCCAGCGTTTTGCGTATCGCCCCTTCCAGCAGTTCCGGCTGCACCCGGATTGCCTGCTGGATCACCTGGCGTGCAACATCCAGTGCGAGACCGGTGAGTTCCTGCACCACCCGCTCGTCGATTTTTTGTGCCAGCAGATTGGATAACTCGACCAGGCGCTGCGTCTCCTGTTCCGCCTGTTGCAGACCTTCGGCATAGCCGCGCTGCTGGCCTTCGGCATAACCGGCCTGCCAGGCTTCGTCGCGCGCCTGCTGCTGCATCTGCTCCAGCTCGCCCGCAGTGGGCAGGCTGGCGCGCACCGCGTTCTGTGTGCTCTCGAACGCCGGCAGTTCCCAGCGTTGCCAGGCGGTGAGTTGTTCCGGCGCCGGGGTGGCGGTATCAGACATAGGCTTCCTCTCCCTTGCCGCCCAGCACGATCTGGCCCTCGTCGGCCAGACGGCGGACGACCTTCAGGATCTCCTTCTGCTCGGACTCCACTTCGGACAGCTTGACCGGCCCCTTGGCCTCCAGGTCCTCGCGCAGCATCTCGGCCGCACGCTGCGACATGTTCTTGAAGATCTTCTCGCGCAGTTCCTCGCTGGCACCCTTGAGCGCGACGATGAGGGATTCGGACTGCACTTCGCGCAGCACCAGCTGGATGCCGCGGTCGTCCACATCCAGGATATCCTCGAACACGAACATCTCGTCCATGATCTTCTGCGCCAGTTCGGGGTCGTGCGTGCGCACCGATTCGAGAATGGCTTCCTGCGTGTTGCCGATGTAGTTGAGGATCTCGGCGGCAGTCTTGATGCCGCCGCGTATGCTCTTCTTGGCCAGTGCGTTGCCGGACAGCAGCTTGGTCAGCACATCGTTCAGTTCCTGCAGCGCAGTCGGCTGCACGCTGTCCAGCGTGGCGATGCGCAGCAGCACGTCGTTGCGCGTGCGCTCGTTTAACTTGTTGAGTACGGCGGAAGCCTGGTCCGGTTCCAGGTGCACCATGATGGTGGCGATGATCTGCGGATGTTCGTTGGTGACCAGATCGGCGATCGAATCCGGATCCATCCATTTCAGGCTCTCGATGCCGCTGGTGTCGCTGTTGTGCAGGATGCGGTCGAGCAGGCCGGCCGCCTTGTCGTCGCCCAGCGCCTTGTTCAGCATGTCGCGGATGTAGGCGCTGGAATCCATGCCGATGGTGGTTTTTTCCGCTGCGCTGGTGTGGAACTCTTCGAACACGTCGGCGATCTGGTCGCGTGTCAGGCTCTTCAGCGTGACCATGGCGGCGCTGATCTTCTGCACCTCTTTCGGCTCCAGATACTTCATCACTTCGGCCGCCTCGTCGGCGCCCAGGGTCATCAGCAGGATGGCGCTCTTGGTGATCCCGTCACTCATCTTTGTTCACCCATTCCTTGACCACCGTGGCGACGATCTTGGGGTCGTCCTTGGCCAGTTGTTTGGCCAGTTGCAGATTGTTCTCATAGGAGTTGGCCGGGAGCCCGGCAGCATGCCCTGCCGCGCCATGTGCCAGTTCCTCGGCGCCCGCTGCAGCTTCTTCCACCGGCGGCGTGAATTCGGCCACGCTCTTGAAGGCGGGGCGGATGATGCCGAACAGCAGGAAGAAGATGCCGCCGGCGATCAGCAGGTATTTCACGATGTCCTTGGCCAGTTCGATGACCTCGGTCTGTTTCCAGATGGGAATCTCCGGCAATTCCTCCACCGTCTCGTTGAAGGCCCTGTTGAGCAGGTTGAGCGTGTCCCCACGCTGCTCCTCGAATCCCACCGCTTCCTTGATGAGGGCGGCGATCTGAGCTTTTTCCTCCTCGGTATAGGGGGTG
>JBBIGX010000209.1:0-3000 GCA_037447315.1 Gallionellaceae bacterium
GGTATGCAAGAATCGTGACAGAAATGTGACAGCCGTTATTCTGCTGCCCGGGGCTGCCCACTGCCAGCCCGCTCCTTTGCAGCGGACCACAACGACCCGGCGATCATGCCGACGATGCTCATCAGAAAACCGGCGAATTGCGGCGGAAGGTCACCATCGGGCGCAAGGAATTCCAGCGGCAGCCAGGTCGCCACGCCCAGCCCCATCGCCAGGTAGGCGCCCAGTGTCGAGGCGCGCCTCCAGTACAGCCCCGCGACCAGCGGCGTGAAGGCCAGCACCAGCGTCACCTTGTAGGCGTTCTCCACCATCTGGTGGATGCCGGTATCGCTGTCCAGCGCCCACAGCGCATACAGCGTGACGCACACCGAGAAGATCCCGACCACCCAGCGCGTCATCACCAGCATCTTGTGGTCGGACAGGTTCTTGCGCGTGAGCCAGCCTTTGAGCACGTTCTCGGACAGCGTGACCGAGGGTGCGAGCAGCGTGCCGGATGCCGTGGACATGATGACCGACAACAGTGCGCCGTAGAAAATCACCTGTGCGAACAGCGGCAGGTGTGCCTTGACCAGTTCCGGCAGCAGTTTCTGGCTATCCTCGGACAACCACTGTGCAGCCAGCGCCGGGTCGATCAGGTTGGCCGAATAGGCCATGAACAGCGGCACCGCGGCGAACAGGAAATAGGCCACACCGCCCAGCACCGTGCCCCACACCGCGACGTTCTCGTTCTTCGAGGAGTTGGCGCGCTGGAACACGTCCTGCTGCGGGATGGATCCGAATCCCATGGTGAGCAGACCGGAGACGAAGGCGACCATGGCCACCGCGTTCAGCTCGGGCCAGAAATGGAACTTGCCGTTCTGCACCGCATGTTCGATCACCGGCGCGACGCCGCCGGTCTTGTCTGCCAGCAGCAGCGAGATGTAGATCAGGCCGATGACGATGACGATCATCTGGAAGAAGGTGGTCAGCGCCACCGACCACATGCCGCCGTACAGCGTGTACATCAGCACCACCGCCGCGCCAATCAGGATGCCCTGCGCCTGGGTGATGCTGCCGTCGGACAGCACGTTGAACACCAGCCCCAGTGCGGTGACCTGCGCCGACACCCAGCCGAGATAGGACAGCGCGATGGCGACACCGGCGATGACCTCGACCTTGTAGCCATAGCGCTGGCGGTAGAAATCGCCGATGGTCAGCAGGTTCATGCGGTACAACTTGCGCGCGAAGAACAGGCCGAACAGGATCAGACATAGCGAGGCACCGAACGGGTCGGAGATCAGCTCCCCCAAGTCCTCTTCCATGAAGGTGGCCGGGATGCCGAGCACGGTCTCGGCGCCGAACCAGGTGGCAAACACCATGGCCAGCACGATGTAGATCGGCAACGAACGGCCGGCGGTGATGTAGTCGCGCGCGTTGTGCACCCTGGTGGCGGCATACATGCCGATGCCGATGGACAGGACCAGATACAGGATGACGAAACCGACCAGCATGATGACTCCCGCGCGATATTCAGAACGGCGGGGATTCTAGCAGTCTTGCCGTCCATGCAAAAAGGCTCCCGAAGGAGCCTTTTTGTCGAACGGAAGCGAGTCGCTTACAGCTCTTTGGCGTGAGAAGCCAGATACTTGGCCACACCTTCCGGCGAGGCATTCATGCCGGCCTTGCCCTTGGCCCAGCCGGCCGGGCAGACTTCGCCATGCTCTTCGGTGAACTGCAGTGCATCGACCATGCGGATCATCTCGTCGATGTTGCGGCCGAGCGGCAGGTCGTTCACCACCTGGTGACGCACCACGCCGGCGCGGTCGATCAGGAAAGAGCCGCGGAACGCCACGCCGCCGTCGGCTTCGACGTCATAGGCCTTGCAGATCTCGTGCTTGATGTCAGCCACCAGCGGGTAGCGCACCTGGCCGATGCCGCCCTTGTCCACCAGCGTGTTCTTCCAGGCGAGGTGGATGAAGTGGGAGTCGATAGAGACGCCGATGACTTCGACATTGCGCTTCTTGAACTCGTCCAGACGGTGATCGAAGGCGATAATCTCGGACGGGCAGACGAAGGTGAAATCCAGCGGATAGAAGAACACCACGGCGTATTTGCCGCTGATGTGCTTCTTCAGATTGAAGTTCTCGTTGATCTCGTTGTTGCCCATCAGGGCAACGGCGTTGAAATCGGGAGCCTGCTTGCCTACGAGTACTGCCATGGTGTACCTCCATCAAAGGGTTTAAGTTGAGTGAAATGCTAGGTCATGGAATTTACCAGATGCGCCCCTGCTGTCAACCGGCTTGCGCTGAAATTTCCTGCATCGCATTACCCCCGAACTGGGTGCGATGCAATTGCGCATAGGCTCCGTTCCGCGCCAGCAGCTCGGCATGCGTGCCCGTCTCGACGATCTGCCCCTTGTGCAGCACCACAATGCGGTCGGCCTTCTCGATGGTGGACAGGCGATGCGCGATGACCAGTGTGGTGCGTCCCTTCATCAGCACTTCCAGCGCTGCCTGCACATGGCGCTCGGATTCGCTGTCCAGCGCCGACGTCGCCTCATCCAGGATGAGGATGGGCGCATCCTTGAGGATGGCGCGGGCGATGGCGATGCGCTGGCGCTGCCCGCCGGACAGGCGCACACCCTTCTCGCCGACCAGCGTATCCAGCCCCTGCGGCATGTCCTTGATGAATTCCATGGCATGCGCGGCAGTGGCCGCCGCAACGATCTCGCTTTGCGGCACCTCGCGCATCTGGCCATAGGCGATGTTGGCCGCGATGGTGTCGTTGAACAGCACCACCTCCTGGCTGACCAGGGCGATGTTGGCGCGCAGGCTGGACAGCGTGACCTCCTGTATGTCCTGCCCGTCGACCAGGATACGGCCGCGACTGAGTTCGTAGAACCTGGGCAACAAGTTGGCCAACGTGCTCTTGCCGCTGCCCGACGTCCCCACCAGCGCGATGACCTGTCCGGCCGGAATATCAAGATTGATGTCATGCAATGCCAGCCTGCCATCCGGCTGATAA
>JBBIGX010000210.1:0-996 GCA_037447315.1 Gallionellaceae bacterium
TAGCCTCCATGAAACACCTCCTGGCAGCCACCCTGTTGTTATCCCCCCTGCACCTGTACGGCGAAGGACTACCCGATCTGGGAGACGTCTCGCAGACCGTGATCTCGCCGCAGATGGAGCGCCAGATCGGCGAACAGAGCATGCTCCAGATCCGCGCCAGCGAGCAGTATCTCAACGATCCGGAGATCACCGATTACCTGAACCGCCTTGGCCGCCGGCTGGTCGCCAACAGCAGCGAGTCCAGCGAACCCTTCGAATTCTTCGTGATCGATGATGGCGCGATCAACGCCTTCGCCATGCCCGGCGGATTCATCGGCGTCAACACGGGATTGATCCTGCTGACACAGAGCGAATCGGAACTCGCATCCGTATTGAGCCACGAGATCTCGCACGTCACCCAGCATCATCTGGCGCGCATGGTGTCCGGACAAAAATATGACTCCCTGGCGGCGATGGCCGCTGTCGCGGTCGCCATCCTGGCTGCACGCAGCAATCCCGATGCGGCGCAGGCCGGCATCATCGGCGCGCAAGGCGGCATGATGCAGCGCCAGCTCGACTTCACCCGCGAGCATGAAAAAGAAGCAGACCGCATCGGCATCGACCTGCTGCAGCAGTCCGGCTTCGACCCGCACGCGATGCCGCTGTTCTTCGAGCGTCTGCAGAAAGCGACGCAACTGCTGGAAGGCGACACACCCAGTTACTTGCGCACCCACCCGCTCACTACCGAACGCATCGCAGATGTTGGCAATCGCGTGCAACAAATCCCGTTCCGGCTGGTCGCCGACAGCCTGGATTTCCACCTGATGCGGGCACGTCTGCATGCGATGCAGAAACCGCCCAAGGAAGCCGTGGATTATTTCAGGTCCGCACTGGGCGACCAGCGCTTCGGCAATCCGCTCGCACACCGCTATGGCTTGGTGCTGGCGCTGATGCGCAACGGTGAGGAGAAGCTGGCTGCACAGGAGTTCGACACGCTCTATCGCAAGGCGCCCCCCA
>JBBIGX010000210.1:1054-2995 GCA_037447315.1 Gallionellaceae bacterium
CGCCCCCCAATGCCACCATCGAGACGCTGGCCGGACGTGTGCGCCAGATCAGGAAAGACCCCGGCGTACTGGAGTTCTATCGCACCGCCCTGAAGCAGTATCCAACCCACCGCGCGCTGGTCTATGACCATATCGTCCTGCTGATCGAGAAACAGCGCTACTCGGAAGCCTTGTCACGACTCGACGAACAGGTCACCCTGAACGGCAACGACCCGATACTCTACGAACTCCAGGCACGCGTCTATACCGCACTGGGCCGACATCAGGAAGCGCACCACGTACTAGCGTATTACCAGATATTGCATGGCAACCTGCGCGGAGCGATCGAACAACTTGAACTGGCGAAGCTGGCCGGCAACGATTACTACCAGCTTTCCACCATAGAGACCGAACTGCGCCAGTACCGGGAGATACTGGAGGCGCAGCGCAAACGCAAGTGATCAGTCGCCGGCCTGCTGCCGCTGCAAGTCGCGCAACAGGCGACGCACGGGACTCGGCAACGCGGCATGCAAAGCCTCCTCCCGCTTCATCCACTTCACGCCGGACTGCTCCGCGAGCAATGGCCGGTCCTGCAACTCCAGCAACACCGGCCGGATGTGCAACCTGAAATGCGTAAAGGTATGCGAGAACGCCGCCAGTTCGACGCGCCGTCCGACCCGCAGGCCATGACGAGACAGGTAGGCTCCCTCTTCCCCCGCCTGGATCTGCGGCATACACCACAGCCCGCCCCACACCCCATGAGGCGGGCGTTTCTCCAGCATGATCACTTCCCCCTGCAAGAGCAGAAGGAAGGTCGCTTCGCGTTCCGGAACAGTTTTGCGCGAACGAGCCGTAGGCAATCGATCGACACGGCCGCTGCTCAAGGCGACACAGTCCTCACGTACCGGGCATGCAGTGCATCCCGGGTGCGAACGCGTGCAGACCATCGCCCCCAAATCCATCAGTGCCTGCGTATAAATGTCGACACTTTTCTCCGGCAGCAAAGACTCGGCCAGCGCCCACAACTGTTGTTCGGTCTGGCGCGCGCCCGTCCAGCCTTCCACGCCGCGATGGCGCGCCAGCACGCGTTTGACGTTGCCGTCCAGGATCGCACGCCGCTCGTTCCAGGCCAGTGCCGATATCGCCGCTGCGGTCGAGCGCCCGATACCCGGCAATGCCAGCATCGACTCAAAATTGCGCGGGAATTCGCCGCCATGCCTTTCCATGACCAATCTCGCCGCCTTGTGCAAGTTGCGACCTCGCGCGTAGTAGCCGAGCCCGCTCCAGTGGGCAAGCACCTGCTCTTCCGTCGCGGCGGCCAGCGCGGCGATGTCCGGAAAGGAGGCGATGAACCGCAGGTAGTAGGGAATGACCGTCGCGACCTGCGTCTGCTGCAGCATGACCTCGGACAACCAGATGCGATAGGCTGACTCGCCCTGCCAGGGCAGATCGTGGCGGCCATGTTGTTTTTGCCAGCGTATCAGGCGTTCCGGGAAATGTCGCACACGATCCTCGCTGATCCGGCCATCACTGCCGGATCAGCCCTTTCAATTTCTGCCTCAGCCGGTCTTCCAGCTTTGCCTTGGCGGCGTCCTTTTCCGCATCCAGCTTTTTCTTGAGAACTTCCTTCTCTTCATCCAGGCGCTGGCGTGCCACATCAGCGAACAGCGCAGCGTAGTCCACCTTGATCTTGACGTCATCGAACGGCCCCTGCACCTTGACCGGCAGGGTGCCGGTGCGTCCCTGCTCCGTCTTGGCCAGAATGACCTTGGCGTGATAATCGATGCGATCATGGCCGATATCGATATCGCCGTTCCCCGCCAGACGCAACACGGTCGATTTGACGGACAGGTCGTCGTTGTGGGCGACGCCGTCCCGTATCCTGAAACCGGCTTTGAATTCGCTGAACGCCGTCTTCTCATCCTTGTTGATACCTAGGGTCTCTGCCTTGCTATCCTTGTT
>JBBIGX010000211.1:0-2978 GCA_037447315.1 Gallionellaceae bacterium
CCGAGCGCGAGCAGGGTGCGCAGGGTGGAGCGGCCGTTCAGGTAGCGCTCACGGTCGGCCAGGTCGGCATGGGTAAGCAGCACCTGTGCGGCATGCATGCCGTGCTGGCGGAAGCAACTCTCATAGGCCTGCACCAGCCCCATCTGGCCGACGGCGGCAGCGGCCTGCAGTTCATGCACGGCGCTGGGACGCTGTTTCCAGCCGAGACGCTGCATGCCTTCGGCGATGGCGCCGGAGGAGACCAGTACCACCTCGCAGCCCTGCGCGCGCAGGCTGGCGATCTGGCGTGCCCAGTTGGTGAGGGCGTTCAGATCCAGCCCGGCGCCGCCATTGGTGACCAGGCTGCTGCCGACCTTGACGACGATGCGTTTGGCTTGGGTCAGTGCGGTTCTCATACGAGCGGGTCGTGGATGTCGATCTCGGTTTCCTGGGCACTGTCGGCGATGGCCTCGCGTTCGGTCGCTGCCGCTTGCTCCAGGTGTTCCATGATGGCGTAGGTCAGTTCCTTGCAGCCTTCGCCGTTGATGGCGGAGATGGCGAACCAGCGCGTATCCGCGCCGAAGGCATCGAGGAAGGCTTGCACCTTGGCATCTTTATCTTCCAGCAGGTCGAGCTTGTTCAGCACCAGCCAGCGTGGCTTGTGGTAGAGCGACTCGTCGTATTTGCGCAGTTCGTTGAGGATGGCGTGCGCCTCCTGTACCGGGTCGACCCCCTCGTGCAGCGGGGCGATGTCGACCAGATGCAACAGCAGGCGGGTGCGCGCCAGATGGCGCAGGAACTGGTGGCCGAGTCCGGCACCTTCCGCCGCCCCTTCGATCAGGCCGGGGATGTCGGCGATGACGAAGCTGCGCTCTTCCGATACGCGCACCACGCCCAGATTGGGATGCAGCGTGGTGAAGGGATAGTCGGCTACCTTGGGGCGCGCGGCGGAGACGGCACGGATGAAGGTGGATTTGCCGGCATTGGGCATGCCGAGCAGGCCGACGTCGGCCAGCACCTTCAGTTCCAGCTTCAGTTCGCGGCGCTCGCCTTCCTCGCCGGGTGTGCACTGGCGCGGGGAGCGGTTGGTGCTGGATTTGAAGTGCAGGTTGCCCAGGCCGCCCTTGCCGCCACGGGCGAGCAGCGCCTTCTCGCCGTCGCGTGCGAGGTCGGCGATCACTTCACCGCTGTTGAGGTCGGTGATGACCGTGCCGACCGGCATGCGCAGGATGATGTCCTCGGCCCCCTTGCCGTAGCAGTCCGCGCCGCGGCCGGGTTCCCCGTTCTTCGCGCGGTGGATGCGCGCATAGCGGTAGTCGACCAGCGTGTTGATGTTGCGGTCAGCCAATGCCCAGATGCTGCCGCCGTCGCCGCCGTCGCCGCCGTCCGGACCGCCCTTGGCGATGTATTTCTCGCGGCGGAAGGTGGCGGCGCCATTTCCCCCGTTGCCGGCGATGACCTCAATCCTGGATTCGTCGATGAACTTCATGGATGCCTGTCTGAAAACAAAAGAGCCCTATCTTGCGATAGGGCTCATTCTAACGGTTCCGCCTGGACTCAAGCGGGGATGATGCTGACCGTCTTGCGGTTCATCGCGCCCTTGGTGGCGAACTGCACCGTGCCGGTGACCTTCGCGAACAGGGTGTGGTCCTTGCCCATGCCGACGTTGTCGCCTGCGTGCACCTGGGTGCCGCGCTGGCGGATGATGATGCTGCCTGCGCTGATCAGTTCGCCGCCGTAGGCCTTGACACCCAGTCGTTTCGAGTGCGAGTCGCGGCCGTTACTGGTACTGCCACCACCTTTTTTCGATGCCATGTCCTGACTCCTTTACTTTAAGCGGAGATGCCGTCGATGCGGATCTCGGTATAGTTCTGACGATGTCCCTGGTGCTTCTGGTAGTGCTTGCGGCGACGCATCTTGAAGATGGTCACCTTGTCGTGGCGGCCCTTGGCGATGATGGTCGCCTTGACGGTGGCGCCGCTCAGCAGGGGCTTGCCGACCTTCAGCGAGTCGCCGTTACCGACCGCCAGCACCTTGTCCAGCACGATGGCGCTGCCGACGTCGCCGGCAACGGATTCGATCTTGAGTGTTTCACCTTCGGCAACACGGTACTGCTTGCCACCGGTCTTGATAACTGCGTACATGACTACCTCGCTCAATGCGGTTTCTTCGAAAGGCGCGCATTATACCCAAATCGCCTTTGGCGTCAAAACCTTTTATCAGGGACGGCCGACGGGCCTCAGCGCTTCATGGAATCGAAGAACTCCGCGTTGTTCTTGGTCGCCTTGACCTTGTCCAGCAGGAATTCCATGGCGTCCAGCTCGTCCATGGGGTAGAGCAGCTTGCGCAGCACCCAGATGCGCTGCAGCAGGTCGGGCTTGATGAGCAGCTCTTCCTTGCGGGTGCCGGAGCGGTTGACGTTGATGGCCGGATAGATGCGTTTCTCGGCCATGCGGCGGTCGAGGTGAATCTCCATGTTGCCGGTGCCCTTGAATTCCTCGTAGATCACGTCGTCCATGCGGCTGCCGGTATCCACCAGCGCCGTGGCGATGATGGTCAGCGAGCCGCCTTCTTCCACGTTGCGCGCCGCGCCGAAGAAGCGCTTGGGGCGTTGCAGGGCATTGGCATCCACGCCGCCGGTCAGCACCTTGCCGGAGGAGGGGATGACGGTGTTGTAGGCGCGCGCCAGGCGGGTGATGGAGTCGAGCAGGATGACCACATCCTTCTTGTGTTCGACCAGTCGCTTGGCCTTTTCCAGCACCATCTCGGCGACCTGCACGTGGCGGGTGGCCGGCTCGTCGAAGGTGGAGGCAACCACTTCGCCGCGCACGGTGCGGCTCATCTCGGTCACTTCCTCCGGGCGCTCGTCAATCAGCAGCACGATCAGCACCGCTTCGGGATTGTTCGATGCGATAGAGTGGGCGATGTGTTGCAGCATCACGGTCTTGCCGGACTTGGGGGAAGCCACCAGCAGGCCGCGTTGGCCCTTGCCGATGGGG
>JBBIGX010000212.1:0-2974 GCA_037447315.1 Gallionellaceae bacterium
TCTGCTCCACCGCCGTGCCGCTGGGCATGTCCACCACCACCTGGAACTCGGCCTTGTTGTCGAGCGGCAGCATCTTCAACACCACCAGCTTGACCACCGCCAGCGACACCGCGAACAGCAGGCCCGCCAGGATACCCAGCCACAGCTTGCGCCGCGCCGGCTTGCCATGTTCCTTGTTGAGGAACGGCCCCAGACGCTGGCGGAAGAAGCGAGCGATGGCGGTGTCGCTCTCGTCCTTCACCACGGCATGGTGGGCACCGGCGAACTTGTGCGCCAGCCAGGGGGTGACGATGAAAGCGATCGCCAGCGAGATCAGCATGCCCATACTGGCATTGATCGGGATGGGGCTCATGTACGGTCCCATCAGGCCGGAGACGAAGGCCATCGGCAACAGCGCGGCGATCACCGTGAGGGTGGCGAGGATGGTCGGGCTGCCGACCTCGTCTACCGCCTCCGGGATGATCTCGGACAGCGGCTGGTGCTGCGACAGTTCGCGGCGGCGGTGGATGTTCTCCACCACCACGATGGCGTCGTCCACCAGGATGCCGATGGAAAAGATCAGCGCGAACAACGACACGCGGTTGAGCGTGAAGCCGTAGGCCCAGGAGGCGAACAGCGTCACCGCCAACGTCAGCAACACCGCCACACCGACGATGAACGCCTCGCGCCGGCCGAGCGCGAACCACACCAGCGCGACCACGGCGAAGGTGGCGAAGAACAGCTTCTGGATCAGCTTCATCGCCTTGTCGTTGGCGGTCTCGCCGTAATTGCGGGTGACGGTCACCTGCACGTCGTCGGGAATGACGCTGCCTTTCAACTCGTCCACGCGCTGCAACAGCTTGTTCGCCACATCCACCGCGTTCTCGCCGGGTTTCTTGGTCACCGCCAGCGTCACCGCGCCGAACTCGCCCTGCGCACCGATGCCCTTGTCACCCGCCGCCGCACCCGTACCCATCCACACATAGCTTTTCGGCTGATCGGCACTGTCGCGCACCTCGGCCACGTCGCGCAGGAACACCGGCTTGCCACCGGTCACGCCGACCACCAGCTGGCTGACCTCGCGCGCATCGCTGAGGAAGGCGCCGGTCTGCACCAGCACTTCGCGATTGTTCTGCACCAGCGTGCCGGCGCTCTGGGAGACGTTGGATGCCTGCAGCGCATATCGCACATCCTGTACCGACAACTGGTGTGCGCTTAGCGCTTCCGGGTCGAGCAGCACACGCACCACGCGCGGCGTGGAGCCCAGCGTGGACACCTCACGCGTGCCGGGTACGCGCTTCAGTTCCGCTTCGATGGCATGCGCCACCTGAGACAGGGCAACGGTGTTGCCGGCATCCTGCTCGCGCCACAGGGTCAATGCCAGCACCGGCACATCGTCGATGCCCTTGGCCTTGATGATGGGCTGCGCCACGCCGAGCGTGGACGGCAGCCAGTCGGCGTGCGACAGGACCACGTCGTACAGCTTGACCAGCGACGGCACGTGCTCCTCGCCCACCTTGAACTGCACGGTGAGCACGGCCATGCCGGGCTGCGACACGGAATAGACATGGTCCACCCCGGCGATCTGCGACAACACCTGCTCGGCCGGCGTCGCCACGGTGTTGGCCACATCCTGCGCCGACGCGCCGGGATAGGCGATCAGCACGTTGGCCATGGTCACGTTGATCTGTGGCTCCTCCTCGCGCGGCGTCACCGCCACCGCGAAGATGCCGAGCAGCATGGCGACCAGCGCCAGCAGCGGGGTCATCTGCGAATGCAGGAAGACGCGCGCGATGCGTCCGGATACGCCCATGCTCATCGCTTCATCTCCGAGGCGGCCATGCCGGCCTTGATCGCATCACGCGCTACGCGCTCGCCGACGTTGAGGCCGGCCAGCACCTCGACTTCGTTCTGCGCATTGGTCTCGCCCAGCCGCACCTGGCGCAGGCGCGGCAGGCCCTTGTCATCCACCACATACACGGCGACGACCTCGCTGCGGTGCACCACGGCGCTGGCCGGGATCAGCAGCTTGTTCTCTTTGCCCACCACGAAATGGGTGCGCACGAACATGCCGGGATACAGGCCGGGCTGGTTGGCCGGCAGATCGACGCGCACCGGTGTGCTGTGCGTGCGCAGGTCGGCCGAGGGATGCACGGTGACCGAGGCCGCCGCGATCCAGCGATTCAGCGACGGCACTTCCACCACCACGTTGGGACGGCTGCCGATGTCCTTCAGCCTGTCCTGCGGCACATTGGCGATCACGCGTAGCTGCGACGGGTCGAAGCCGGTCATCAGCGGCTTGCCCACCGTGACCATCTCGCCCATCTCCACCATGCGCGCCGAGACCACGCCGCCATAGGGCGCGATGACCGAGGTGTAGCTCTGCGCCAGAGCGGACTGTTCCGCGCCGGCTTCGCTGGCCTCGGCCTGTGCCTTGGCCATCTCGTAATCGGCCTTGGCCTTGTCCAGCGCGGCCTGGCTGATGAACTTCTGCTTGAACAGCTCCTGCGAGCGCTCATAGTTCAGGCGCGCGTTCTGCAGCGCGGCCTGTGCCTGCGACAACTGTGCACGACTGCCGGCCAGCGCCTGCTCGGCCTCGCGCTCGTCGATCTTGAGGATCACCTGCCCCTTGCTGACGCGGTCGCCCACATCGAAGAAGATGGCCTTCACCCGGCCGGAGATCTGCGCCGACACGGTGGACTGGCGCGTCGCTTCCACCACGCCGTCGACACTGTAGGTCTGCTCCACCTCGCGGTACTGCACCGGCGCCACCACCAGCGGCTCGGCCGCCTGCACCGACACACCGAACACCATGGCCGTAAGCCCAAGCAACATACGGGAATCTCGCTTCATGTCACTACCTCGCAGAAATAGAATGGCTCGCATATTAGCAATTGCTAATATTCTTGGCAAGACCCACTTTGTTTCTCAACTATAGCTTTTAGCAGGCCGTTGAAAAACGTAGCGAGGATGGCCAGATGCAAGGCGCACGGAG
>JBBIGX010000213.1:0-2935 GCA_037447315.1 Gallionellaceae bacterium
CCGCAGTTGCCGGAACGGGTGCCCGCACCGCACGAGCGGGTGGAAGGGTTTTACGCGCACCTGGAGCAGACCCTGCGTGAGATCGGCTTTTTTACCACGCAGAACCCGGCGCGCCTGATGCAGCGCCTGCGCCGCCTGTACGCGCGGGCGCGGTTGGAGGATGAGGAGGTCAACATCCTGCGCGGTATCCTCAGCGTGACGACCGAGTACAATGCCCGCCTCAGGAAGCGTTATCAGGAAGAGCATCCCGATGTTTAAGAATATCCGTGAAGACATCGCCAGCGTATTCGCCCGCGATCCGGCGGCCCGCACCACGTTCGAGGTGCTGACCTGCTATCCCGGCTTGCACGCGCGCATCTTCCACCGTCTGTCGAATACCCTGTGGCATGCCGGCCTGAAGTGGATGGCGCGCTTCCTCTCGCACTTTGCGCGCTGGTTAACCGGCATCGAGATCCATCCCGGCGCGACCATCGGCCGCCGTTTCTTCATCGACCACGGCATGGGGGTGGTCATCGGCGAGACTGCCGAGATTGGCGACGACGTGACGCTGTATCACGGCGTCACGCTGGGCGGGACTTCGTGGAAGGAAGGCAAGCGCCATCCGACGCTGGGCAACGGCGTGGTGGTGGGGGCGGGCGCCAAGATCCTCGGCCCCATCCATATCGGCGACAACGCCAAGATCGGTTCCAACGCGGTGGTTGTGAAGGATGTGCCGGCCGGGGCCACGGCGGCGGGCATCCCGGCGCGCATCCTGGACGACGCCAAAAAGACCACGGGATTCAACGCTTACGGCCTCAGCAACGACCAGAACGATCCAGTCGCCAAGGCCTTGCACGGCCTGATCGGGCATAGCGTCACGGTCGACCACCGGATCGAGCTGATCTTGCAACAGCTTGAAAAGATGGGGGTTCGTCTCGAAGACGAGCAAGCCACGGCCGACAAGTTCGACCCCAACTACCTGAACAAGATAGTTGATTAAAACTATCGGGTATCCTATGATGCGTCACAGGACAACCATGCATCCCTGATGAATGGTTTAGGTAACGGTTGCATGAAATTCTTGGAGAGGGAAACAAAGATGCGCCTGACGACTAAAGGACGTTTTGCAGTAACGGCGATGGTCGACTTGACGCAGCGCGGCGGCAAGGGGCCGGTCACGCTGGCGGCGATCAGCGAACGGCAGCATATCTCGCTGTCCTATCTGGAGCAGCTGTTCGCCAAGCTGCGCAAGAACAACGTGGTGGCCAGCGTGCGCGGTCCCGGCGGGGGTTATTGCCTGGCGCGTCCGGCCAGCAAGATCAGTATCGCTGACATCGTGGTGGCGGTGGACGAGCCGCTGGATGCTACCAACTGCGGCCGCCAGGGTAATTGCAAGGATGGCAAGCCGTGTTCCACGCACGACCTGTGGTTGGGCCTGAGCGATCGTATCTATGAATACCTGCAGCAGATCAACCTGCAACAGGTGGCCGATGGCGAACTGGGCAAGAAGGAGGGCGCTCCTGCCCCGGTGCAAGTGACGCGCACACCGCAGCCGGCGCGAGTCATCGCTTGAGTCATTGAACCTTCAGGAAGCGAACGCCATGCATCTGCCCATCTATATGGATTATTCCGCCACCACGCCGGTCGATCCGCGCGTGGCCGAAGCGATGATCCCCTACCTTACCGAGAAGTTCGGCAACCCGGCCTCGCGCTCCCACTCCTTTGGCTGGGAGGCGGAGGAGGCAGTAGAGAAGGCGCGCGAGCAGGTGGCGGCACTGGTGAACGCCGATCCCAAGGAGATCGTGTGGACCTCCGGCGCGACCGAGTCCAACAACCTCGCCCTCAAGGGAGCAGCGCATTTCTACAAGGACAAGGGCAAGCACATCGTGACCGTGATGACCGAGCACAAGGCCGTACTCGACACCGTGCGCGAGCTGGAGCGCGAAGGTTATGAAGCGACCTATCTCGATCCCGAGCCGAACGGGCTGCTTGATCTGGACAAGCTGAAAGCCGCACTGCGCAAGGATACGGTCATCGTGTCGGTGATGCTGGTCAACAACGAGATCGGCGTGATCCAGGACATCGCCGCCATCGGCGAGATCTGCCGCGAGCGCGGCATCCTGTTCCATGTTGACGCAGCGCAGGCCACCGGCAAGGTGGCGATCGACCTGCAGAAGCTGAAAGTCGCCCTGATGAGCTTCTCTGCCCACAAGACCTACGGCCCCAAGGGCATCGGCGCACTGTACGTGCGCCGCAAGCCGCGCGTGCGGCTGGAGGCGCAGATGCACGGCGGCGGCCACGAGCGTGGCTTACGCTCCGGCACACTGGCCACGCACCAGATCGTTGGCATGGGCGAAGCGTTCCGCATCGCAAAGGAAGAAATGGCGGCCGAGAACGAACGCATCCGCATGTTGCGTGACCGCCTGTGGAAAGGCATCTCCGACCTGGAGGAAGTGTTCGTCAACGGCGACATGGAGCAGCGCGTGCCGCACAACCTGAACGTCAGCTTCAACTTCGTCGAGGGCGAATCGCTGATCATGGCAGTGAAGGACATTGCGGTCTCCAGCGGCTCGGCCTGCACCTCGGCCAGCCTGGAGCCGTCCTATGTGCTGCGCGCCCTGGGTCGCAGCGATGAACTGGCACACAGCTCCATCCGCTTCACTATCGGCCGTTTCACCACGGTGGAGGAGGTGGACTATGCGGTGAAGCTGCTGCACGACAAGATCGGCAAACTGCGCGAACTATCTCCTCTGTGGGAGATGTACAAGGACGGTATCGACCTGAACTCGATACAATGGGCCGCACACTAAGGAGGACATCATGGCATACAGCGAAAAGGTACTGGATCACTACGAGAATCCGCGCAACGTCGGTTCCCTGAACAAGGACGATAGCAGTGTCGGCACCGGCATGGTCGGCGCACCGGCCTGCGGTGACGTGATGAAGTTGCAGATCA
>JBBIGX010000214.1:0-2924 GCA_037447315.1 Gallionellaceae bacterium
CGCCGGTGCCCTCTGTCGAGCTGCTGCCGCCATAGAACTGGTCCAGCGTCATCTTGAATTCGCGCTGCGAACAGACCTTGTAGATCAGCCGGCTCCTGGGGAAGATGTTGTTGACCACGCGCGAGGCCTGGATACGCTCCGGGTCCGTGGTCAGGATCACGATCCCTTCCGGCGTGTCGTCGATGGGCACCCAGTGGCTGCTCTCCACATATTCGCGGCGCAGGTTGCGCAGCAGCTCGGAAGGTTTGATGCGATCGGCGACGAACGGCTCATAGGGCACGCCGAAGAACTTGGAAAGCGCGTTGCCCAAGGCATCCAGCTTGATCTGGAACTCGTCGATCAGCACGTTCTCGATATCCATGCCCTTGCGCCGCGCGGTGCGCGTGGCCAGCTCGAACTCCGCCGCCGACATGATCGCGTCAGCCACCAGGTAATCGTATTTGGTCTTGATGGCGCCCCTCGGCTGCTGGCGCTGGCGCAAGGCCACGGCCAGCGTCTGCGCCAGCTCCTTCACGCCTTCCTCGACCATGGACGGGAAAGGCATGCCGGCCTTGTTGTTGATGACCTGCATCACGCCGACAAGCTCACCCCCTTCGTCCACGATGGGGGCGACCAGCATCTGCTTGGTGCGGTAGCCGGTGCGCTTGTCCACATCCTGCAGGAAGCGCAACGTGCGGCTGTGTGACGCCAGCTCCTGCTGGTCGTACACATCCTTGATATTGAGCAGCTTCTTGTGCACCGCGCTGTAGCCGGCGATGCTCTGCTCGGTGATGGGCAGCTTGAGGTCCTTGAACGAGTTGAGGCCGGTCTTCACCTTGGAGACCAGCGAGGCCTTGTCATCGCCCACGACATAGATGGTCAGGCGGTCCGCATTGAACAGCGCGCAGATGTCCTTGCTGACATCCAGCATGATCTCGTCGATGTTGCTGGTCGCATGGATCTTGTTGGTGACGTGGTTGAGGTTCTTGGTGAACTCCAGGCGCACGCTCATTTCATTCGGATTGCCTTGTACCGGACTATTCATCTTCCTTCCCCGTTCCTATTGCTGCAGCGCCTTGGGTACCGACCACAACCCGTTCTCCAGCACATACACGTCATAACCCGCCTGCGCCAGGATGAAGGCGGCCGCGGCACTGCGCCGCCCGCTCTGGCAATAGGCGATATAGGGCGTCATCTTGCTCAGGACCCCGATCGCATTGCGGATGTCGTTGAGCGGCACGTTGATCGCTCCCGGCAGCTTGTCGTAGCGATATTCGGGCGGATGGCGGACATCCAGCCACACCGCTCCCTGCTTCACTTTTTCCTTGGCCTCGGCGAAGGAGATGCGGTGCAGCAACGGTTCCTGCATCAATTCCAGGAAATCCTGCTTCTTCAGGCGCAACAGCACGCCGTTGGTCTTCATGGTCACCGTGGCATTGCGTTTGCTGTCGGAGACCAACGCTTCTTCGCCGAACACGTCCCCTGACTTCAGTTCGGCCAGCACCAGATTGGCGCCGCCGACCAGTCGTGTCACTTGCGCGCGTCCGCTCTCGATCAGGTAATAATAGTCACCCTCTTCTCCCTCGCGGATGATCACGTCCTTTTCCCACACCGCGATCGCTTCGATGCGATTGAGCAGCTTGCCGATGTTGGCCGACGGCAGGTGGGCGAACGGCCCGTGATTGAGGTTCTCCGCGCTGAACATGCCCGAGTTGAGCAGGCGTCGCACCGCCGCCTCGGTGCCGCCCTTGTCGATCTTGGGCTTGATGTCGTCATGGCTGGCGAACTGGTCCCAGGTCACCATGCGGTCCAGCAGATCGTCATCCACGCGCAACAGCAGCACGTTGCTCAGAGCCCGTGCGGAACAGATGTCCGGCTGGCGTTTGCCGATAGGATGGCGTGCCCATTCGGAATCGGCACGCATGGTCACCTTGTTGCCGTCAGCATAGACCAGCTCCAGCTCCCCCCGCAGCAGGTAGACCGATTGGCCGGCCAGCGGGCGCTTCTCGAAAGGATTCCCCCCGGCCGAAACGTTCTCGACATGGCAATAATCCAGCAACTCGCGCAGGCGCGCCGGACTGAAGGTCGAGATCGGCTCCAGTGCGGCGAGAACCCGTATGTCCAGTATATCGTTCATGTCACATCCGCCCGTTCAGAATTCGAACACCTGTCCGTTCTGCAATATCTTCGGCTTGCAGCCCTGCACGCGCTCGGCGATCTCGCGCATGGTCAGCTCCACCTCACCCGGCTTCAGGTGGGTGATGTAGATCTCCGGGGCCAGTTTCAGCTTCTTCAATTCTTCCGCCAGCATGCTGGGACACAGATGCTTGGACAACACCGCCAGCTCCCGTTCCGCATCGCAGAATGCCGTCTCCACAATGAGATAGCGCAGGTTGGGGATGCGGTTCACCGCCTCCCACAACGCATCGCACGTCGTGGTGTCACCACTGAACGCCAGACTCGCCTTGCCGCTGTCGATCCGGAAACCGACCGCCGGCACCACATGATTGGCCGGCAACGGCGTCAGCTTGCGCCCGCCGATGTCCACTGTCTCGCCCAGCCTGATCTCCTCATAGCGCATGACGGGCTGTGTCAGATTGGGTATTTCGGCAAAATCCGGCCAGATCTCCCAGTTGAACACATGCCGCTGCAATATCTCCAGTGTTTCCGCCGTGGCATGGATGACGATGGGTCGGTCGCGCATGAAGCCCACGCTGTCCACCAGCAACGGCAGGCAGGCGATGTGATCGAGATGGGAATGGGTGATGAACACGTGGTCGATCACGCTCATCTCGGCCAGGCTCAGATCTCCCAGACCGGTGCCCGCATCAATCAGCACATCATGGTCGAGCAACAGCGAGGTGGTACGGAAATTCCCCCCTATCCCGCCGCTGCATCCCAACACTCTCATTTTCATCGTCCGTCAGCTCATTTCGTTTTGAAGG
>JBBIGX010000215.1:0-2915 GCA_037447315.1 Gallionellaceae bacterium
CGGCGACCACGGCGGCCGGGTGGGGCACATGTTCCAGCATCTCCATGCAGGTCACCACGTCGTAGTGGCTGGGGCGTTCGGCGGCCAGGGCTTCCACCGCCACTTTGCGATATTCCACTTTCCTGCCGCTTTCCAGCAGGTGCAGCTTGGCGACGCTGAGGGATTTGTCGGCCAGGTCGATGCCGGTCACGATTGCACCTGCGGCGGCCAGTGCTTCGCTCAGGATGCCCCCGCCACAGCCGACATCGAGTACGGTCTTGCCGGCGAGGGGGGAGATGCCGTCGATATAACCGAGGCGCAACGGGTTGATCTCGTGCAGTGGGCGGAACTCGCTGTTCGGATCCCACCATTTATGGGCCAGTTGCGAGAATTTCTCCAGTTCTACAGGGTCGGCGTTGGACATGCGGCAGCTTTCGTGACGGTGGTGCGGGACTTTATCAAAAGTCCACGTGCTCGCCAAACGGGGCGGGCGGGTGGCCGGCGGGCGGCCGTGCTGTGCTAGAATGCGGCCTTCGTTTTCAACGCCTCTCCGGCTCATTCGTTAGGTCGCTCATGGAACAACAATTCGCCAAAGAAACCCTGCCAGTCAGCCTTGAAGAAGAGATGCGCAAGTCCTATCTGGATTATGCGATGAGCGTGATCGTGGGCCGCGCGCTGCCGGACGTGCGCGACGGCCTGAAGCCGGTGCACCGCCGTGTGCTGTATGCGATGCACGAACTCTCCAACGACTGGAACCGCCCCTACAAGAAATCGGCGCGCATCGTCGGCGACGTGATCGGTAAATACCACCCGCACGGCGATACCGCGGTGTACGACACCATCGTGCGCATGGCGCAAGATTTCTCGCTGCGCTACATGCTGGTGGACGGTCAGTGCAACTTCGGTTCGGTGGACGGCGACAACGCGGCGGCCATGCGTTACACCGAGATTCGCATGGCGAAGATCGCCCATCAGTTGCTGGAAGACCTGGACAAGGAGACCGTGGATTTCGGGCCGAACTACGACGGTTCCGAGCAGGAGCCGCTGGTGTTCCCGGCACGCTTTCCCAACCTGCTGGTGAACGGTTCCTCCGGTATCGCGGTGGGTATGGCGACCAACATCCCGCCGCACAACATGAGTGAAGTGATCGATGCCTGCCTGGCTTTGCTGCGCGAGCCGGACATGGACATCGAGAAGCTGATCGAGCTGGTGCCCGCTCCCGACTTTCCGACCGGCGGCTACATCTACGGTCTGGCCGGAGTGAAGGAGGGTTATCGCACCGGTCGTGGCCGTGTGGTAATGCGCGCGCGCACCCATTTCGAGGATATCGGCAAGGGGGATCGCCAGGCCATCATCATCGACGAGCTGCCGTACCAGGTGAACAAGGCCAACCTGCTGATGAAGATCGGCGAGATGGTGCGCGACAAGACGCTGGAAGGCATCTCCGAGATCCGCGACGAGTCGGACAAGTCCGGCATGCGCGCAGTGATCGAGCTGAAGCGCGGCGAGAACGCGGACGTGGTGCTGAATAAGCTATACAAGACCACACAGATGCAGGACAGTTTCGGCATCAACATGGTCGCCATCGTCGACGGTCAACCCAAGCTGTGCACCCTGAAGGACATCATCGAGGCGTTCCTGCGTCACCGTCGTGAAGTGGTGACGCGCCGCACGATATTCGAACTGCGCAAGGCGCGCGAGCGCGGCCATATCCTGGAAGGCCTGGCAGTCGCGCTGTCCAACGTGGACGAGATCATCGCGCTGATCAAGGCGGCGCCAACCCCGGCCGATGCCAAGCGCGAGTTGATGGCGCGCGGCTGGCGCTCCTCACTGGTGGAAGACATGCTGGTGCGTGTGGAAGCAGCTTCGCGTCCGGAGGGCCTCGCGCCGGAATTCGGTCTGGTGAAGGGCAAGGGCTACTACCTGTCCGATGTGCAGGCCCAGGCCATCCTCGATCTGCGTCTGCAGCGCCTGACCGGACTGGAGCAGGACAAGATCGTCGGCGAATACCGCGAGGTGATGGAGAAGATCACCGATCTGCTGGATATCCTGGCCAAACCGGCGCGCGTGACGCAGATCATCGGCGACGAACTGATCGCCATGCGTTCGCAGTTCGGTGACAAGCGCCGCAGCGAGATCATCACGCATACGCAAGACCTCAGCATGGAAGACCTGATCGCACCGGAAGACGTGGTGGTCACCCTGTCGCACGGCGGCTACATGAAGGCGCAGAAGCTGGATGAGTACCGCGCGCAGAAGCGTGGCGGACGGGGCAAGCAGGCGGCGTCAACCAAGGAAGACGATTTCGTCGACAACCTGTTCATCGCCAACACGCACGATTACATCCTGTGCTTCTCCAACCGCGGCCGCGTGTATTGGCTCAAGGTGTACGAGGTGCCGCAGGGCACGCGCATCTCGCGCGGCAAGCCCATCGTCAACCTGCTGCCGCTGGAAGCGGGCGAGCAGATCAACGCCGTATTGCCGGTGAAACAGTTCGCCGAGGACAAATATGTGTTCTTCGCCACCAGCGAAGGCACGGTGAAGAAGACGCCGCTGTCCGATTTCGCCAACCCGCGCAAGGCTGGCATCATCGCCATCAACCTGGACGAGGGCGACTTCCTCATCGGGGTGGCGCTGACCGACGGCAAGCACGACGTGATGTTGTTCTCGGACGAGGGCAAGGCGGTGCGTTTCGACGAGAACGACGTACGTGCCACGGGTCGTGCGACGCGCGGCGTGCGCGGCATGAATCTGGCCAAGGGCGGCAAGGTGATTGCACTGCTGGTGGCCGAGAACGAGCAGCAGTCGGTGTTGACCGCGACCGAGAACGGTTATGGCAAGCGCACGCCGATCGCCGAATACACCCGCCACGGCCGTGGCACGCAGGGCATGATCGCCATCCAGACCTCCGAGCGCAACGGCAAGGTCGTTGCCGC
>JBBIGX010000216.1:0-2914 GCA_037447315.1 Gallionellaceae bacterium
TGCATGCCGTCCAGCGCTTCCACCTTCCAGGCATGCACGGCATCCGGCGTGCGGCTGGTGAGGCTGAGCTGGGCCACGGCGGCCATGCTGGCCAAAGCCTCGCCACGGAAGCCCATGCTGGTGACCTTCTGCAGATCTTGCAGTGAGGCGATCTTGCTGGTGGCGTGGCGCATCAACGCCAGCGGCAAATCTTCCGGCGAAATGCCCTTGCCGTTGTCGCGCACCACCAGCCGCTTGATGCCGCCGCCTTCCAGTTGCACGGCGATCTCGGTGGCGTCCGCATCCAGGCTGTTCTCCAGCAGTTCCTTCAGCGCCGAGGCGGGGCGTTCGATGACTTCGCCGGCGGCGATCTGGTTGATGAGCAGGTCGGGGAGGAGATGGATGGAAGCCATCACCGGATTATATCGGAACGGGGTGCGACATTTTGCCGCGCGACATCATGTCGCATTCCCGCCGCGTAGTGCCCTTCCTACAATCGCCCGGTTTTTTAGGGACCAACAAGGAGGAAGTATGAGAACAAGAAGCAGCAGGATCGCGGCATGTATGGCCTTTGCACTGTGCGCACCACAGGCGGTTTGGGCGGAGATCGACAGCCTGCCGGAAGTGACGGTGTCGTCCACCACCATCGACGACCGTTTCGATGCCAAGCGCGGCGAGCCATCCAACGTCAACAACATCAGCGGCAAGAAAGTGGACGAGCGACATGGGCAGAGCGTGGTCGATGTGTTGCAGACCATCCCGGGCGTAACCGCCGAGGTGCAGAGCGGCGACTCGGTAAAGATCAAACTGCGCGGCGTCGAGACGCAACGCTACATGGGCGAGAAGCCGGGTGTAGCCATCGTGATCGACGGTGTGCCGGTGCAGGAGCGCACCGGTCGCGTGAACATCGATCTCGACAACATCGAATCCATCAAGGTCATCAAGGGTGGCGCTTCCTGGCTGTTCGGCGAGGATGCCTTGTCCGGTGCGGTGATCATCACCACCAAGCGCGGTGCGAAGATGGCCGGCGTGACCGTAGGCATGGATGTCGGCAGTTTCAACTATCAAAAGGGATTGGTCCGTGCCGGGTTCGCCGAGGGCAACTGGGTCGGCCATATCCAGAAGACCAAGCTGACAACGGATACCTTCTACGACCAGGGTGACTGGGGACGCGATTATGTGGACGGCAAACTGCAATACATGGTCGACGAGAGCAGCGACCTGACTTTAGGCTTCGAGCACGCCAAACGCAACAAGGATAGCCACGGCACTGTGCTCGGCGTGACCGCCGCCTTGCTCGATCCGCGCAGCGTGAACAGCGGCAAGGATTTCGCGCGCAAGTACGATGTGACGCTGGACAAGGTCAACCTGTCCTATGCCAAGGACACCGGCCAAGGCGGCAATCTGCTGGTCAACACCTATCTGTTCAAAGACCATACCTTCTCCTGGCAGAACCCTCGCGGTTTCCTGCGCACCAACACCGGTGCTTTCCTGTATGGCACTGCGGCGGCCAGCGACATGAGCACCATGCGCGATGCCTACGTCAGCGGTCGCGATACGCAGCAGAAACAAAGTGGCGTGAAATCGGAATATCGTCATGGCGGCGAGCAGATGGCCTGGATGGGTGGTCTGGACCTGCAACAGTTCGAAGACCGGGCGCTGACCAGCAACCTGGTGACCTATACCAGTCGCAGCATGCCGGTCGGCCCCAGCAACCCGCTCAATCTGGCCGGCGCGATCACCGAGAATAGCCTGTCCACATCGAACACCCGCGCGCTCTACGGCGAATTCAAGTGGCGGCTGAGCGAGCCGCTGACCACCACCTTCAACGTGCGCTACGACAACATCGCCGCGAAGTACGAAAGCTATATCCCGTTGACCCCGGCGCAGATCGCCGAAGGGCGGGTGACCCAAGGCGAGAAGACGTTCAATGTCTGGTCGGAACGCATCGGCCTCAACTATGCGCTGTCCGATGAACGGGAGCTCTATACCAACCTGTCCACCGGCTTCCGCGTGCCGACGCTGTCGCAACTGTACGGCGGCACCATCTCGCCGACCGGCAGCGTGGCACCCAATCCGGACCTCCATCCGGAAAAGTCGTACAACGCTGAACTCGGCATGCGTGCCAAGGCTGAACTGCTGGGGGTACCGCTGGATACCGATGTCGCCGTGTTCCAGCTCGACCGCAAGGATTTCATTCTCAACACCGGCGGTCAGTATCAGACCACGCCGGGTGCCACGTTGGCCAATGCGTTGGAACAATACCAGAACATCGGTGGCGTCCGTAACCGCGGACTGGAGGCCAGCATCAAGACCGATGCCGCTCAGGCATGGTCGGCCGAGCTGTCCTACACCTGGCTGCGCGCGTATTTCACCCGCAACGACCGGTACTGGATGGCCATGGGCTCGTTCTCCAGTCCGCTGCCTTCCGTGCTGTACGACAACACCGGCAATACCGTGCCGCGCACGCCGCGCCACAAACTGAACCTGACCACGCACTACCGTCCGGCAGATGGCTGGACGATTAGCGGCGAAATGAACGCGCGGTCCGGCATCTACGCCGACGAAGTGAACAAGGTCTGGGTTGGTGGCCATACCGTGTACAACCTGATGGCGAACTACGAATTCAAGGGCGACAGCAGGATGAAGTGGTCGGCCTTCGCGCGCATCGACAACCTGTTCGACCGTTATTACTACTCCACCATACGCGGCGGCTCGGATAGCAACGGCGATGGCGTGTACAACGCGGAAGACATGTCCATCACGGTCGATCCGGGGCGGGTGTGGACGGTCGGCGCATCACTGTCTTTCTGAGGAGGCTGCCATGAAAAGGTCACTGATCGTCCTTTATCTACTGCTTGCGTCCCAGCCGCTGGCTGCCGCCGAACAGGATGTGCATGCCGGACATGCGGCGATGCCATCTGTAGCCCGGTCG